>JAPPAR010000013.1 GCA_026705445.1 Candidatus Dadabacteria bacterium | reverse complement strand
GCACAATCCCCCCGTCGTTATTGATCAAAACGCTGTTTTGGCAAATGAAGTTCGGCCTAATACTTCAATTAGATAACTTGATGCAGACCGACTAAGACTATTTTGCCCAACTCCCAGTTTCGATTATTGGCCGTGGGCAAGGCCGTAGAGCAACAGCTGGTCAGTCCACAATTCTACTTGCACACCGTTCGTTTTATATATTCCTGATTCGACATCTTTTATGTTATCGGTAATCGGCAAAACATATAAGGTGTGGATAGTCTGGCTTTTGCGGTGGTTCAATTTCAATTGAGCTGCCTGAAACCCCTGGATGGTGCAGTACTTGCCGCCTATGAGAAGGAAATCCCGAACCAGATTGTCACGGCGGGGCTGGAGGGGAAAGTCCAACTCGCTGAGTGCGTTCTGCACAACGCCGTACTGGTCTGATCTCACCACCAGTGCGCCGTGTTGGCGGTGATTGTGTCCGATTTCGGCGACCACCTGATGGGTAAGGCCGCTGTCCGTACTAATGTGCAGCCACAGCCCAATTCCGATTGTCAGCAATATTACCGCGGCAATTGGGATAAGATAAGAGACACTGTGGCGCGTTCTTCCCATCTCATTGACGGAGGCTTGCATTGCCGTGACCCTGTGCGAATCAAGGCGCTTGCTTCGATAGTAGTTCTTGAGTTCTTGTTCCAAGTTCTTCATGATGTTCAGTCGACCGTATTTAAGGCAGTCAATTTTTTCCTACTTCTATGTATGAGACTCAGGACAGTTCCCCGAGGCCTGCCGGTCAGCGTGGCAATTTCATTGGCCGAGTAGCCCTCCACGATATGCAGAAACAGGGCTTCGCGCTCGATATCCCGCAATTTGGAAAGCATCTGATCTATGGCGACCTTAGTGTCTTCCCCAGTGGCGGCGGCGGAAGCCGAGAGACTCTCGTGTTCGCTTGTGAGCGTGATAAACCGGACGCGTTTCCGTCTGCGGTACTGGTCGATGTACAGATTTCGGATAGTTGTGAAAAAAAGAGCCTTCGTTTTCACTTCGCTATACCGCTGATGTAACTTAAGCCAAGCCGTCTGCACCAAGTCCTCAGCATCGTGATGGTGATGAGTGAGTGCGTAGGCATACCGGAATCCACTCTGTAACAGCTCTTCTTCATTGAGTGATGGCGGTGCTGGCATGGCTTCATGCAGGCAGGGCTGTCCCCCACCGCTTGGAAGTTCCTATATTCCTGTGGCCAGTCTAGCTTTCCAAATGATACTTCCGTTTGACGCTCCCGACTTTGTGTACGATACCCTGTAAGGCCTGGAACTTGCCGTCTTTTTCAATCACCAGAAAATCAAGGTCGAAATAGACGCCGTTGCGGTCGTGGAAATCCGCGCAACTGACGTAGTAGTCGGCCTTTTTCACGATTCCGTCATGCAGCTTTGTGAGCTTGAGCTTGAGGAGGTCGTCCGTGACTGCGTCATACAGGACATAATGTCCGTTCACCGTGTTGTGGTCAATATGCTCCTGCATCGCTATCTGGATCGCGTGCCGTTTCTCTCCTTTTATGCTTGGGTCATCGGCGGCAGAGGCGGTCAAGGCGAAAGCCAGAAAAACCAGTATTCCCATTATGCTCTTCATATTGAGTATCTCCTTTAAAGTGTCTACTTACATTAGTAAAGACGAACGGGATGCCGTCGTGATTGCATCGAGCCGTCAACGGCAACTATTTTTTTTGTCGAGACTGTTGCATTTGTGAAAACTGCTCCTATAATCTATGTAAAATTTTTTACAGGGGGGACCAAATGGCTAATAGAAGGAATGATAAAAAAGTGAGAGATCTTGTCGAGATGATGCAGGATCCCGAAGGTTCCGGTTACATCGGAAGCGACTGCGACACCATGGAACTTTACGAGCAGGAGCTTGAGGAGATGGAAGGGGCCGACGGCTTTTACGACGGGGAACTTGATTTCAACTGAGCTTCCTGCTCAAGCCCCCGCGTTTTCCTGATATGAACAAGCAGTACTGATATAGCGGCGGGAGTTATACCTGAAACCCGACTTGCCTGTCCTACCGATTCGGGTTTTACTCTTGAGAGTTTCTGAACAATTTCGTTTGAAAGTCCCGGGATGTTTTTGTACTCGAAGGTTTCCGGGATTTTCATGTTCTCGAATTTCTGCAATTTCCCGACTTCTTCTCTCTGTCTTTTTATGTAACCCTCGTATTTTACTTCCATCTCTATCTGCGCCCCGAGTTTCGGGGAGATGTCCGGATTCGCTGAGGAGTCTATAAAGCCCAGCATTTCATACGTGAACCCGGGTCTTCTGAGTATCTCTTTTAGGCTTTGGGGCTTTTTGATTCTCTGTGAACCGAGATTTTCAAGAATCCTGTTTGTTTTCTCGTTTGGAACCACCTTCTCGCTCTCAAGCCTTGCGAGTTCGTTTTCAAGCGCGGTTTTCCTGGCGCGGAATCCCTCGATCCGCTCGTCGCTGAGAAGTCCTATTGTGTGTCCAAGCTCCCCGAGTCTTAGGTCAGCGTTGTCCTCCCTCAATATAAGTCTGTATTCCGCCCTTGAGGTAAACATCCTGTAAGGTTCATCGACTCCTTTTGTGACCAGATCATCAATCAGAATTCCTATGTAGGCCTCCGAGCGTCCGAGCACGAAAGGATCCTTCCCCTTTATCCGAAGCGCTGCGTTTATTCCCGCTATTAGTCCTTGGCTTGCCGCCTCCTCGTAGCCCGTGGTTCCGTTTACCTGTCCTGCGAAAAATATGTTTTCGAGGAGTTTTGATTCAAGAGTAGCACCAAGCTGCGTGGGGTCGAGAAAGTCGTATTCGACCGCGTATCCCGGCCTCATTATCTCCACGTTGCGAAGTCCTTCCATGGTTCTTGAGAACTCGTGCTGAACTTCAATGGGAAGGCTGGTTGAAATTCCGTTGGGATAGATTTCGTAAGTATTTCTTCCCTCAGGTTCGAGAAATATCTGGTGACGGTTCCGATCGGGAAACTTAACCACCTTATCTTCTATCGATGGGCAGTACCTTGGTCCTATTCCCTTTATGAGGCCGGAGTAAAGAGGGGACTTGTCGATGTTTTCGTTTATAACGCGGTGGGTTTCTTCGTTAGTGTAAGTGATGTAGCATGGCATCTGCTCAGTTGTGATTTTTCCCGGGGAAAAGGAAAAAGGCACAGGGTCCTGATCCCCGTCCTGCCTCTCAAGTTTGTCCCACTCGATGGTCCTTCCGTCAAAGCGCGGAGGAGTTCCGGTTTTGAGCCTGCCTGTCGTGAAACCCAAATCCGCAAAAGAATTCGATATGGCTCCCGCGGCGGCTTCCCCCGCACGGCCGGACGAAATCCGCGTAAGGCCTATGTGTATGAGTCCACCAGGAAAAGTTCCGGGGGTGACCACGACGGTATCTGAAAAAAATCTTTCCCCAAGGGCGGTTTTAACCCCTGCGACTTTTTTACCGTCAACCAGAAATTCCTCGACCATGGCCTGCTTTATCTCTATGTTGTCTTCGCTCTCAAGAGCCTTTTTCATGTAGGTTCTGTAGCTTTGGCGGTCGGCCTGTATTCTGGTTGCCTGCACCGCCGCGCCCTTTCGGGTGTTGAGTCTTCTGAACTGTATGGCCGCGGTGTCTGCGGCTTTTCCCATCTCCCCGCCAAGCGCGTCTATCTCTTTTACCAAGTGACCTTTTCCGACGCCCCCTATGGAGGGGTTACACGACATGAGCCCGATTGTGTCTATATTGGCCGTGAGAACCAGGGTCGTACAGCCTATTCTGGCTGCGGCGAGTGCCGCCTCACACCCGGCGTGACCGGCTCCGATCACTATCACTTCGTATTTTTTTGAGTTTAAAAGAGACATTTTTCTAAATCACTCAAGTGATTTCCAACGCCAATTATAACTGCTAAGGCCTGACGGATAAACGAAAGACAGCTTTGGAGTTTTCTAGGGTTATTTATTCGAGCTTTTATTCGGGAGGTTAAGTCTTACGACAGAACCGCGTAAAGATATTGTCAATTTTTTCTCTGCACTGTTCACTTGTAAACAACTTGAATCTGGAGAGGTGAGGAAGCCGCAAAAGTCTGGTCTTGGCAGTCTCTCCGAACTCAAAAATTTCGGCGGAGATGTTACCCCAGCCTGTTTCTAATTCGCACTGTTTACCTTCGTGCAGGTTATTGTAGGTGGTTGCGATTATTTTTCTGACGTGTTTGGTCGTTTTGCGATCAATGCACACAAACAACTCTGGCGGCTGAATAGACCGCAATATCTTTGACCATAATTTCTCTCCAAAAACAAATGCTTCTTCCTCATGTTCTAGATCTTGCAAGCTTGCCGATCTAAAAGGCACGAAGTAGCCGGACAAGGCAACTTCAATAAAGGCGGAATTACTGCCGCTATAATTTGTCTTCTCGCAAATTTTGCCGAACATCTTTTGTATCTGTATCTGTAAGTTGTCTTCTCCGGGTCTATTGTCACCCCATCTTTCACATAAATAGGGTGAACCGTTCTCACAACTGATGAATTGATGCTCAGGGCGTTGTTTGCGCCCTCGAGGATTCAAATTGATGAAGACTATTTTAGGGTTGGTTTCCAAAATGGATTTTGAACAGGTCAAAAATCTCCAGCCGAGTTTATAGCCATATTTCTGAGAAAAGTCTTCTATTTGATCTGTGATGTCCTGAAGAATATCATTTGCCATTGTGCTCAGAAACTATACACAGCCATGGTATATGTCGAAAAAAGCCATCATATTTTAACTAAGAAGTTAAAACTGAAGCTTAAATGTTTACCATTTTCTTAATGTTCACTAGTTGCAGTTCTCCCATGTTAAGATTGACCGAACCCCATACAATTGTTAGAATTTCGTGAAATGATATCTCCCGAGTTTCTAGAATTTGTATCTTCAATAAAAGGCAGACTAGGTTCCTACCCAAGCGAAGAGTCCGTTAGTGTGCAGATTGTTCTGCCGGTTCTTGGACATCTGGGTTGGGACATACACAGCCCGGATTATGTTTGTCCGCAATATCCGCTTGATAGACTCAAGGTTGATTACGGCCTCAAAATTTCTAAGGGTAGCGGGGAAGGTCTGCGATGCATAATTGAAGTCAAAGCCGAAGGAAATCTGGATGCTGACCACCAGCTTTTTAAATATGCGTTTTTTGCGGGTGCTCCACTGGCTGTTCTCACTGACGGAAGACATTGGAGGTTCTATCTTCCAATGGTTCCGGGAAAATTTGAGGAAAGGCTTGTCCGTACTTTGGATTTTGGGGAACATTCGCACGAAGAAATAATTAATGGCCTGGTCCGTTATTTATCCTTTGAGAATACACGCTCAGGAAAAGCTAAAGAGAATGCGGAGCGTGATCACAATCAAAGGATTAGAAGCATTGAGACTGAAAAAAACATTTCCGTGGCTTGGGGAAATCTGCTGTACGGTTCTTCTGACAAGCTTGTTACTCTGCTTATCGAGGAAACATCGCAGATTTCCTCTGGATATGCTCCGGCAAGGTCGGATGTGAAGGAGTTCCTTAAGAACATCAAAAACATTGAATCAGAATCAGGAAATGCTTCTCGAAAGAAGCTACGAAAACCTAAACCGGAAAAACCCAAAAAAGTATCTAGGAAAGAGGTTCAGTATTTTTTGTTGAACGAAAGATACACGGAGACCAAGCCTATAAGAGCATATGTGAGGATTATGAAAATTCTCGTCGCTAAGGACAAGGGTTTCATTATGCGCTTAGCTCCGCAGACTGCGGGCAGAAAGAAGAAATGGTTGTCTCAGGACCGTAAGGATATGATTAAGTTTGACAGAGCTGAAGAAATCCTCCCAGGCTGGTGGTTGTGTACTAATGTGGCAAATCGAGACAAGCTCAAGAGACTGCGGATAGCTTGTGAAGTTGCAGGGATTCCTTTCGGAAAACCGGGAGGACTAAAAATCACGTTTTGACTTGGGAAATACTTCTTTCCATTGAATTTACTATCACCAGTATTATTATATTTTTTGTAAGAGGAGCCCATCGTTTTTCTTTGGGTTTGGAAAATATTTCGGAGGCATTTTTAGAAGATGAATACTCTTAAAAGTCTTTTTCTGCTTGCTTTTCTCTCTGCCATTCTGGTTTGGGTAGGGGGCATGATAGGGGGCAAAAATGGTGCCTTAGTGGCACTTGTTCTCGCGGGAGTTATGAATTTCGTGAGCTACTGGTGGAGCGACAAGATCGTTCTCAAGATGTACAAAGCAAGCGAGGTCGGAAGGGACAACGCGCCTGACCTTTACTCCGATGTCGAGGAACTTGCCCAGATAGCGGGACTTCCAATGCCCCGGGTCTACATAATCCCCGAACAGGCCCCGAACGCCTTTGCCACGGGTCGGGATCCCCACCACTCGGCTGTAGCGGTCACTCAGGGAATCATGCGTCTTTTGAACAGAAACGAACTTAAGGGCGTAATCGCCCATGAGCTTGCCCATATAAGAAACAGAGACATCCTGATCGGTTCCGTGGCGGCGACAATCGCCGGCGCTATCAGCTACCTCGCCTACATGGCGCAGTTTGCGGCCATTTTCGGAGGAGGGGGAGGCGGTGACAGAAGAGGCGGAGGGATGCTGGGACTTCTGGCTATGGCCATTATAGCCCCGATGGCGGCAATGATCGTGAGAATGGCTATATCAAGAACCAGGGAGTTCGGAGCGGACAAGACCGGGGCCGAGATATGCGGAAATCCGCTCTATCTTGCCGACGCGCTCAGGAAGCTTCAGGCTGGAGCGTCGAGAGTTCCCCTTCAGGTAAGCGAGCAGGCGGCCGAGAGCACGGCGCACATGATGATAGTGAGCCCGATGATCGGGGGAGGTTTCGCAAAGCTTTTCAGCACCCATCCTCCTACGGAAGAGAGAGTCGCAAGGCTTGAAGCCATGGTCGGCGGCGCTTCCCTTTAAACCGGAAGAGAAAACTCTTTGAAAAGGAGCACATGAAGGCACGACCGCTTATCGGCATAACGACTGATCTTGAGGACAAATCAAACCTTATAGAATCCGCTTACTCGAAGGCGGTTGAGTTCTACGGCGGTGCCCCGGTCCTGATTCCCACGGTTGCCGAAGCTTCAAGCTCGGATTTTCTGCTCAATATAATCTCCGCAATTGACGGGCTTTTGATACCGGGTTCAAGGGACATGGACCCAAAATTCTACGGCGAATCCCCGCATCCTGCCATAAATCCCATGAGTTCCGAGAGAACGGAAACGGAATTCAGCGTCCTTCGCCTTGCTCTCGAAAAAGACGTGCCGGTTTTGGGGATATGCGGAGGCATGCAGTTTATAAATGTTTTCCACGGGGGCTCGATACACCAGGACATAAGAGCGCTTTTGCCCGACGCGCTTTGTCACGAAGGGGGCGAGGTTCACGACGTCACGGTTCTTCCGGACACGGTCTTCGGCGGTTTCACGGAAGAAAAGGAATTCGAGATAAAAAGTTACCACCACCAGGCAATAAACAGGGTTGGAGATGGTCTTAGGGTAAACGCCTTGGCCCCGGACGGAATAGTGGAGGGGTTTGAGTCGGCCGACGGTCGCGTCATGGGTTTTCAGTGGCATCCCGAACTTGAGCGGACCCCCCTCTCCGAACTGATTTTCACCCGGTTCCTCTCCGAAGCCGCACAGACGGCGGACGGTTCCCCCGGTATCGGGTAATTTTATCTGCGTATTTTTCCTAGGGGAGCCTTCAGGTTGAAGTTCATTAGCATAATCGGTGCGCGGGAGCACAATCTTAAGAACATAGACGTCAAAATACCGAGGCGCAGCTTCACGGTTGTCACGGGAGTGAGTGGTTCGGGGAAATCTTCTCTGGTTTTCGACATACTTTTTGCCGAGGCGCAGAGAAGATTCATGGAGTCGCTTTCCTCCTATGCCAGGCAGTTTGTCGAGAAACTTGACAAGCCGGATGTCGATTTCGTCGAGGGCCTTTCTCCGTCCGTTTCGGTAGATCAGAAGACCTTTCACAGGAACCCCCGCTCGACCGTCGGGACCATAACGGAGATATACGACTACATGCGCGTACTTTTTTCCGTGATCGGAGAGCCGCACTGCTATGAGTGCGGTGACGTTATATCTTCACAGACCCCTTCTAGCATGATTGAGAGAATCCGCGAGGAAGCGGGCAGAAAACCCGTGTCCGTATATTCCCCGGTAGTTCAGGGAAGAAAAGGAATATACAGAAAAGAGCTTGAAGACATGAGAAGGGAAGGTTTTGTCAGGGTTAGAATCGACGGAGAGACCTATGACCTTGAAGACGACATAGAGCTTTCCCGCAACAAAAAGCACACTATTGAACTTCTGGTGGACAATATAGTCTTGCGTGGGGAAAATTCGGTGAAAAGGCTCTCAGAAGCGGTGTCCCTTGCCCTTAAAAGATCGGGCGGGCTCTTGAAATGCGAGATCGAAGGTGGGAGGACTCTCACTTTCAGCGAACATTTCTCCTGTTCCCGCTGCGCGATAAACTACCCGGAGATATCCCCCAGGCTTTTTTCCTTTAACAGTCCCTACGGCGCATGCGTTAACTGCCAGGGGCTTGGATTCGAAACGTTTTTCGATCCCGAACTCATAGTGGAAGATGCTGGGAAGTCTCTTCACGAAGGAGCGATCAAGCCGTTTGAGGATTCAAAATACGTTGCCCGGATACTAGAGGGACTCTCCGAACATTACGGTTTCGCGCTCGACGTTCCGTTTTCCCGGCTCTCCGCACTGCACAGACAAAAGATACTCTACGGTTCGGGGACGGAGAGAATAAGCTTCAGGAAAGCAAGGAGGGGAAGGCGAAGGGAATACTCCGCGACTTTCCCCGGGATCGTCGGCATGCTCACGGAATGGTACTCGCAGACCAGTTCGGAAGAGCTTCGGGAAAAACTCTCGAAATACATGAGAACGGTTCCGTGCAGAGAGTGCGATGGATCCAGGCTCAACAAGATTGCCCTTTCCGTGCTTTTCAGGGGAAAGAACATATCGGATCTTGCCGGCATGGCGGTTTGCGATCTCGCCCCATACTTCGAGTCGCTTGAACTTTCCGTGAGGGAGGGAAAAATCGCCGGGGAGGTAATAAAGGAGATATCCTCCCGGCTCGGTTTTCTCGGGGACATAGGACTTGGCTACGTGAGTCTTGACCGCACGGCGCCGACCCTTTCGGGCGGAGAGGCTCAGAGGGTGAGGCTCGCAACCCAGGTGGGATCGAAACTTACGGGAATAACGTACGTGCTTGACGAGCCTTCCATAGGACTTCACCCGAAGGATAACAAAAAGCTCGTTGAGACGTTAAAGAGCATAAGGGACATGGGCAACACCGTGATCGTTGTCGAGCATGACGAAGAAACCATAAAGAGCGCTGATTTCGTGCTTGACGTCGGTCCGGGAGCAGGAGAACTCGGAGGCGAGGTTGTCTGCTCTGGAAGCGTCGGGAGAATTTCCCGGTGCGCCGGTTCGGTTACCGGAAGATACCTTTCGGGCAAAAAGAGGATCCCGGTGCCCGGTTCGAGACGCTCCTCCCGGACCCGGATCGGGGTTCGAGGGGCTTTAGGGAACAATCTCAGGGAAATTGACGTTGATTTTCCCCTCGGAACATTCATATGCGTCACGGGAGTTTCCGGCTCGGGGAAAAGCACTCTCGTAGTTGACACCCTCTATCATGGCCTGTCAAGAAAACTTAACCGGAGCAAAAATCGCGCGGCTCCGCACGGAGAGATCATCGGTACCGAAAATCTGGACAAGGTCATCAAGGTCGATCAGAGCCCGATAGGCAGAACCCCGAGATCGAATCCCGCAACCTACACCGGCGTGCTCACCGAGATAAGAAAAATCTTCTCAATGCTTCCCGAGTCGAAGGTGATGGGATACGGGCCGGGCAGGTTCAGCTTTAACCTCTCTCAGGGAAGTTGCCCGGGGTGCCGAGGAAGCGGAACCGTCAGGATCGAGATGCACTTTCTTCCCGATGTTTATGTTACGTGCGAGGTGTGCGGAGGAAAGAGGTACAATGACGAGACCCTGGCGATCAAGTACAAGGGAAAGAACATGTCTGATGTTCTAGAGATGACCATAGAAGAGGCGGCGGATTTTTTCGAGAACATACCGAAGATTTCAGGGAAGCTCAGGTTGCTGAACGAAGTCGGGCTCGGTTACGTAAGGCTCGGGCAACGGGTAACCACTCTCTCCGGAGGGGAGGCGCAACGCATAAAGCTCGCTAGGGAACTTGGAAAAAAAGCCTCTGGAAAGACCCTCTACATACTTGACGAACCGTCGGTTGGGCTTCATTTCGACGATATACAGAAGCTTGTTTCGGTAATACAAAGGCTCGTGGACCTCGGAAACACCGTGGTTGTCATAGAGCATAATCTTGACATCATAAAGTGTGCGGACCACGTGATTGATCTCGGTCCCGGGGGCGGAGAAGACGGTGGAGAGCTTGTTGCCTGCGGCACTCCGGAGGAGATATGCGGGGTAAGCGGTTCGCACACGGCTTTTTATCTCAGAGGCGTTTTAGAAAACGGTGTCACAGGGAGCTAAAAATTGGAGATAGCGCAGTCGATAATACTCGGACTCATACAGGGAATAACCGAATTCTTCCCCGTAAGTAGCACAGCCCACTTGTTTCTGGTTCCGTGGCTTTTTTCCTGGCAGGACCAAGGCCTTCCTTTCACGGTGGCGCTTCACGTAGGGAGCCTCTTTGCGATCCTTTGCTGCTTCAGGGGAGAGCTTGCGCTTATCATACGGGATTTTTTCTACGGCTTGAGATCTTTTTCCTTTGAAGGTCGCCAAGATGGAAAAATCGGAGTTTACCTCGTGATCGCTACCCTGCCCGCTGTTGTGGTAGGGTTTTTGTTCGAGGACTACGCCTCAGGGATGCTTCGCGACCCTGTTCTTATAGCCGCATTTCTTCTGGGTTTCGGGATACTTCTCTACATCTCCGACAGGAAAACGACCGCAACCAAGACTCTTCGGGACATGAACCTCGCGGACGCGCTTTTTTTCGGCGTGGCGCAGGCATTTGCGATTCTGCCAGGAGCTTCAAGAGCGGGCGTTACGATTACCGGAGGGCTTTTCAGAAACTACAAAAGAGAAGAAGCTGCGCGTTTCTCATTTCTCCTTGCCATACCTGTAATAGTTGCGGCGGGGGTTTTCGAGATAAGGCATATCGGATACACGGAGATGTTCAGATGGTCTTTCGTTCTCGGTGTAGCGACCTCTTTTCTGTCGGCTCTTCTTGCCATCCGATTTCTGCTGGGTTACGTGAGGACGAGATCATTCACTCTTTTTGTAGTCTACAGGGTGATTCTTTCCATCGTTATAATTACGGTGTATTTGTGGGCAGCGATAATTTTTTTAAACAACCCCGATTAAAGCAACTCGGGGTTTTATTCGCGAGAAACTTGGTCTATTAGCTTATTCCTTTTGGAAACGGTTTTTTTTACCGCCTGCAGGACCGCTTCGTGGATGGCGCCGTTCGTTGCTAAGACTCCTTTGTTTTCGAGAAGTTTTTTGCCGACGGAGAAATCCAGCGGTTTACCTGAGGAGTCGGTGACTGTTCCTCCAGCTTCCTTGACGATTATGTATCCCGCAGCGTGGTCCCATATATTTTCCTTGTAATCTTTTCGCGGCGGCGGGCGAAGATAGATGGAAGTATCTCCTCTGGCTAAGATCGCATATTTACACTGGCTGTCCATTCTTACAGGTCCTGCGCTTATATCGAGAAAGCGGGAGATTTTCCCCGAGAATTCATAGGATGAATCCGGAGCTTCGACCGATTCGCACATGACGGCCTCCGAGGTTCTTGCGATTCCCGATACCGAAATACTCGTCTGTAAACCGTTCGAAAGTGCCGCCTGATAGGAACCCTGCCCCTTCTCGGCGAAAAACACAAATCCCTTCTCCCGACCTGTACCGTTTCTTGCATCCGGTCCCAATTCCGGACACCCTAGGATTCCAAGAACTACCTCTCCGGCCTCAATAAGCGCGAGCGCGATTGCGTACTGGCGTTTCGCGAGAAACCCTCTTGTTCCGTCAATCGGATCAAGCGTCCAAAACCTGCCGTGGTTTCCGCCCCCATAGTTTCCCCTGTTGATCGCACGGAATATTTCGTCCGGACTTTTTCCGGGCAGAAGTTTCTCAAGATTTTTTCTGAGTTTTTCTCCGCAACTGCCCTCGAGACAAAACGAGGTTTCCTCGGCGACTATGGGAGTTTCAGGAAAAGCGGCTGTGAGTTTTTCGTTTATTAACGCCTGCACAAAAAAATCCGCAAGAGTTACTGGGGAACCATCCGTTTTGTAAAGCGCTTCGCGGAACTCAGGTTTCCCGCTCATTCTTACGCAGACCTTCGCCGCTTTTGTTACTGCTTCCAGCCCTACCTTTTTCTCAAATTCAAAGCCCATTTGTATCGGATTCCGCGTTTTGGGACGGAAACGCGGCGGTTTTTCAGATATCTGCTACGAATGTTGGGCTCTCCGGTGAAATTTCAAAATCGGCTCCCGCATGGGAAAGAGCTATTCCGTTTCCATTTTTAAGCGTGTATCTGGTTTCCGAGTGGTTTATGTCCACCTCTATCAGATTGCCCAAGATTGAGACGGAAAAGCTGAGCCTAAGCATTTCCTGGGGAAGATTGGGGATGAATTCGGGTTTTTGCCCGCTGTTGGCGAGCCCGGCGAATCCGAACACAAACATCATCCACGTTCCTCCCATGGAGGCTATGTGACAGCCGTCAACGGTGTTTCGTCCCATGTCTCCCAGATCCATGAAAACTGCGTTTTCCGCGTATTCCATCGCCTTGTCCATATGTCCGACCTTGGCGGCAACTATTCCCTGTATGCAGGCCGAAAGTGAAGAGTCCCCGGTTGTAAGAGGGTCGTAGTAATCAAAGTTCCGTCTTTTTTCTTCCTGCGAGAACTCCTTTTCAAGAAGAAACATCGCAAGCACAAGATCCGACTGCTTGACTACCTTGTGGCGGTAAATGACCAATGGATGGTAGTGGAGCAGTATGGGATACTTGTCTTCCGGGACGTTTTCAAAATCCCATTTTTCCTTCTCAAGAAAATAGTTGTCCTGAGGGTGTATTCCGAGTTTTTCGTCATACGGTATGTACATATGCTCGGCGGCATTTTTCCAGTCCTCTATTTCCGAGATTTGGAGATTGGTTTTGTGGGCGAGGCTTTTAAAAAGTTCGGGTTCGGTTTCCTCGAGTTTTTCAACCGTGGCTGCGGCGAGTCTTAGGTTCTCGCGGGCCATGAGATTAGTGTAGGTGTTATTGTTTACCACGGTGTTGTACTCGTCCGGGCCGGTAACGCCGTGTATTTCGAATTTTTTTTCTCCCGAGTTCGAGTAGAATCCAATATCGCTCCAGAGCCTCGCCGTTTCAATCAGGATCTCCGCCCCGTACTTGGGGACAAAATCATGATTTCCCGTGACGTTAACGTATTTTTTGAGCGCGTAGATTATGTCGGCGTTTATATGGTATTGCGCGGTTCCCGCAGCGTAGTAAGCTGAAGCCTCCTCCCCGTTTATGGTTCTCCAAGGAAACATCGCTCCTCTCTGGTTAAGCCTTCTTGCGTATTCCCTAGACTTGTCAAGCATGCTGTAGCGAAACTTGAGAAGGTTCTCGGCGATAGTGGGCGAAGTATAGATAAGAAAAGGCATTAAGTATATTTCCATGTCCCAGAAGTAATGGCCGTCGTAGCCCGCTCCGGTAAGACCCTTGGACGGCACGCCGGCTCCTTCAACCCTTGCCGACGACTGGTACATCTGGAAAAGGCTGAATCTTACCGCCTGCTGGAAGGACACAGTCATCTCATCGTTGTCCATCTCCACGCATACGTCGCTTCTTTCCCAGAATTTGTCAAGATAATTGCGCTGTCCCTCAAGCAGATTCGAAAACCCGAACTTCTTGGCTCTTTTAAGGCTCCGTCTGGCTCTTTCTCGAAGTTCCTCGTTTGTGTGCGGCGCGGTTCTAGTGGTGTGATAGGTCATGTACTTTGTAAGACTTATCGGTTCTCCCTTTCGGGCGTCAACCATGAAAACCACTTTTCCGCGGTCGCCTGCCGCTTTGCTCGTATGGGAGTAATCGCAGTTTGTCTCGAGCGTGTGTTCAATTCCCGATGTTATCGTCATCTTGCTGTTTCGGGTCGAGTGGCAGAGAATCACGCTCGTGTCCCGCACATCGTTCAGGCGGGGTTCGAGGACTCGATGTTCAAGTCTGCTGGCCCTTCGCGGGTCTCCTCCATTGCCGCGGTCCGGCTGTTCCTCATTCCCTTCAGCGTAGTTTTCGTGATCAATTATTTCCGAAGATATGATTACGGGAGCCTTGTCATTGAGAACCGTTACTTCGTAAGATATGGCGGCCAGGTGGCGATGTTCCATGGAGACCAGCCTTTTCGACCTTATAGATATCTGTTTTCCCGAGAACATTTCCCATATAAGATTTCTCTCTACCACGCCGTTTCTCATGTCGAGGAATCGCTCGAAATGGAGGAGGGTTGCGGTTGGCAGGTAAAAGGGTTCATCGTCTACATAGAGCTTGATTATCTTTGAGTCCGGAACGTTCACTATGGTCTGCCCCATTTTGGTGAACCCGAAGGCTTCCTCTCCGTATATGATGGGCCATGTTTCGTGGAAGCCGTTTACTATGGTGAAGTTCTGGTAGCTCGGGTTCCCCTCTTCGAAGGCGCCCCGCATTCCTATGTAGCCGTTTGAGGTGCAGAAGATAGTTTCCCCAAGGCCGATTAGTTCGGGATAAAACTGCTTCTCTGTTATTCTCCACGGATCTGGAGGATATATGTGCTGTGCAGTGTATATGCCCTTTCTCTCTCTTTTTATCATTCCTGTTTTCCTCGCCTGCTACGCGCCAAGCCCGAACTCTCCCAGATCGCTTACGACCATGTCCGCTCCGTTTGAAAAAAGTTCCTCTTCGTTTTGCTTCCTGGCTACTCCAATTACCAGTCCGAAACCCCCACTCGCTCCCGCTGCCACTCCTGCCGCCGCATCCTCGATAACGATACTTCTTGCGGGCTTGGTTCCAAGAGCCAAGGCGGCTTCAATAAACGTATCAGGTTGCGGTTTTCCCCGAAGACCTTTTTCTGTTGCGGTTACCCCGTCCACCGTTACCTCGAAAAGGTTCTCTACTCCGGTGGCCTTCATCACGGCCCGGCAGTTCCTGCTTGAAGATACAACTGCCAAGCGAAACCCGGCTTCCTTAAGATGGCGCGCTAGCGCGACGGATGTCTGGTAGATTCCGGGAGACTCTTTTTCAAGGGTTTCCGTGAACAACCGGTTTTTCCTGTTCCCGAGCCCAAAAACTGATTGCTCGCCTGGCGGAGAACTCCTGTTGCCCTCGGGAAGATCTATTGAGCGCGAGAGCAGAAAGCTGCGTACGCCTTCGTAGCGGGGTTTGCCATCTACATACTCAAGGTAGTCATCTGTTTCACTGAAGGGAATAAAACTGCCCCCGGATTCGTCTGCCCGGCAGCGAAGAAATTCGTCGAATGTTTTTTTCCAGCAGGCAGAGTGAATTTTTTCGGTTGTGGTAATCACTCCGTCGAGATCAAAGAGAACCGCATCGTAGGTTTTTCTTGAGAAAACGCTTTCTTCGTTTCCAGGTTCTGTCTCAAGAGCGAGAGCTTTCATATCCGTTTCTCCGAAAAGGGGGTTTATCCGATTGCGGGTTAATTATACAGCATATTCCCGGCGAAAAACTACACCAGACCGGGCCGGACTTACCGATCTTTTTTATGCCGCACTTTTTGAAATTGAATTTTTTTATGGTAGCTTGGTATTCTCTCATGAGTATGGCCCCATCGTCTAGGGGTTTAGGACGCAGCCCTCTCAAGGCTGAAACACGGGTTCGAATCCCGTTGGGGCTACCAAATTCCGGTACCTTTCTTCTGACCGGGTCTTCCGTGTTCTGTATCAGGCGTGGTAAAAAAACCGGATGGGAATTGACGCAACTGCCCCTGATGTTTTAAACTAGCTTTGAGGTTGCGGGTGCTTTCTGCCTGCATGAATAAACATATCAAGGAGGAGTAAAATGAAACTTGAGGGTAAATCTGCGATAATCACGGGCGGCAGTCTGGGAATAGGGCAGGTCACGGCGCTTCTTTTCGCAAACGAGGGCGCGGATGTTCTTATAACCGGCAGAACCGAAAGCACTCTTATTGAAGCTGCGGAGCTGGCGAAGGACTCTCCCGGCAAGATAGAATATCTCGTAAGCGACGTGTCAAAGGAAGAGGACTGCAAGGAGGCCGTGGAGCACGCAATAAAGCTTTTCGGCAAAATCGACATACTGTTTAATAACGCAGGGGTGCTTCCTCTGGCGGTTACTCACGAGACGTCTATTGAGGACTGGGACCGGGTGTTTGACATTAACGTAAAGGGCACCTTCATGATGTCCAAGTTCTCGATTCCTCACATGATCGAGCAGGGTGGAGGCACGATAATCAACAATTCCTCCATACTGGGAATCAAGGCCATACCGGGTACCGCCGCGTATAATTCCACCAAAGGAGCGGTGTCGCAGCTCACAAGAAGCATGGCCCTTGAGTACGGGGCAAACGGCATAAGGGTAAACGCCATAAATCCCGGCACTACCCTGACTCCCATGGTGCAGGCTTTTCTTGACGATTCGCCTCCGGAGCTCGATGCGTATCTGAAGGGGCTTCAGCCCATAACCGGTCACTTGGGCCGTTTTGCGACTCCCGAGGAAATGGCGCACGCGGTGCTTTTCCTCTGCGACAGCGAAAACGTGGCGTATATGACGGGAGCGGAGCTTTCCGTTGACGGTGGCTGGATAGCGAACTAAGAAACCGTTTTCGTTTCTGAAGCTATCAGTCGGTATCTGTATCCGTAAGTGTGATATCCGCGAGGGGTCCGTACGCGGCGGAGAGGGTTTTTCTTATAAAGGCTTCGGGATCGTCCGTTTCGGCTTCAACAAGGATTTCTCCGCGGCTCTCAAGAGAGCCACGAAAATCCCCGGCGGGCGGGGTTTCGGTTCCCTCGCATGTAGAGCTGTTGAGAATAAAGAGGATCTCCGTTTTATTCCCGCTTCTCACCTCGCAGTCTATTGAAACTATTCCCTCCGGGATTTCTATGTCGGCTACGTATCTTGAGATCTGTTCCCGCATTTTCTCGGAAATTGCCCTGACTTGAGTTCAGGGAGAGCTACGCATGGTTTTTTGGCTCATCACCGCGAAAAAGGCTGATATAGTCCCGGTAGATGAATCTGCGGTTGCGCGCACGGCCAGTGAATTCGTGTAAAATGCCGTTTCTTGCCATCTGCGCGACCAGATTGTTGGCTGCCGCGTATGTAGTTCCGATCAGTTCCTGCACTTGCTTTACCGAAACTATAGGTTTCTGGTAAAGGTACTCCAGTACCAGATGGCCGTTTCCGGCGGCGTGTCCCAGATTTTCAGCAATCGTTGCCCGATGTTCTTCTCTCAGCAGGAGAACTTTACTGGCAGTTTCACTGGCTTCACTGCTTACTTCTTTTATACCCCGCAGAAAAAATCCCAGCCAGCTCTCCCATTCGCCCCGGTCGCGTACATTCTGCAGATGCTTGTAGTAGTTCTCCCTGTGGTTTTTTAAATAGTGCGACAGGTACAGTACAGGCTTCTGAAGAATCCTGCGTTCCGCAAGCAGCAAGGAGATAAGCAACCGACCGACGCGTCCGTTTCCATCGAGAAAAGGATGTATTGTCTCGAAATGGGAATGGATTATCCCGATCGTTATCAAGGTCGGTAATTGCGTATTGTGGAAAAATTGCTCCAGTTCCACCAGTTTTTTTGGAACCTCATGGTGTGGTGGAGGAACGAATATTGCTTCGTGCAAGTTGCACCCCGGATTTCCAATCCAGTTTTGCGTGTTTCGCAATTGTCCGGGGGAAAGCCTTGAGCCGCGAACTCCCTGGAGAAGTCTTTCATGAATTTTGCGGATTACATGAATTGAAACGGGGACGGAGGATCTGTCAAGAAGTTCAAGCCCGAGATTCATGGCACTGACATAGTTAATCACCTCGTCAACGTCTTTGGGCTGGCTCGGTGAGAATATTTTTGCTTCGGCCTCAAGCAAATCCTGCAAAGAACTCTGGGTACCTTCGATCTGGCTTGAGAGTACCGCCTCCTTGCGGACATACATAAAGACGAACAGGTCGGGGTTTGGCAGTGTGTGAATAGACCCATCAAGATATCCCAACGCCCGGTCAGCCTCGGAAAGTAATACTTGTAATTCTCCGGCAATCTCGACCGGCGGATCGGGAGGCAGCGGAGCCGGGATGAATGCCCTGTAACCCTCAGGCTGGTAGATGTATTGACCGGCTCTTGTTAACAGGTTTCTGGAGATAGGCATGTGACTTATACGTCTATATTAAAGGCTGTGTTTAATATAACTGACTTATACGTCTATATTAAAGGCTGTGTTTAATATAACTGACTTATACGTCTATATTAAAGGCTGTGTTTAATATAACTGACTTATACGTCTATATTAAAGGCTGTGTTTAATATAACTGACTTATACGTCTATATTAAAGGCTGTGTTTAATATAACTGACTTATACGTCTATATTAAAGGCTGTGTTTAATATAAATCGTTGCCAAGCAGGGAAAAATGAAGTTTTCAGCAACTGAGAGCCAGCGGGCGACGACTTCCTCGGTTTATCCAGCGAGTGTTTTTCCTTAACAACGGTTCACCCCGTTGAGAATTCGAGCGAGTGGGGAAAGGGAAACTTTGTTGACTCCTCCTTCAGGCTGAACTCTTCGAAAGTGGCGGCTCCCATGTCTCTGAGCTTTGCCAGCAGCTCTTCAATTATCACTTCCGGGGTTGAAGCTCCTGAGCTTATGCCTACGGTAATGTCCTTGTTCAGGTCTCCCACGCCGCCGAGTCCTTTTGTGTCCTCAATCAGGTAGGCTTCCCGCACCCCACAGGACTTGGCCACTTCGACCAGCCTGTTTGAGTTTGAACTCTCCGGCGATCCCACTATGAAGATAACGTCTGAGATTTCGGCAAGTTTCTTCACGGCGTCCTGGCGGTTCTGCGTCGCGTAGCAGATATCGAGCTTGGATGGCTTTACGATTTTCGGAAAGCGCCTTTCAAGCGCCGCGACTATTTCCCTGGTGTCATCAACACTGAGTGTGGTCTGCGTCACGTAAGCTGTTTTTTCCGGGTCCGGGACGTTAACCGAGAGAGCTTCTTCCACGGATTCCACTACCACCACGCTGTCAGGGGCCTCGCCCTTGGTGCCTATGACTTCAACGTGGTTTCTGTGTCCCACGAGTATTATCGTGTATCCCGCCTCGGAGTAGTGCCTCACCTCATTGTGCACCTTGGTAACGAGCGGACAGACGGCGTCCACTATCTGGAAACCTCTCTGCCGGGCTTGCTCGATTACCGCCGGACTTACGCCGTGGGCGCTGAAAATAACCCGTGCCGCGGGGTTTTTGATTTCATCAAGCTCCTCCACGAATACGGCGCCTTTTTCTCTCAGTGAATCGACTACCCTTGTGTTGTGCACTATGGCGTGGCGCACATATATAGGGGGCCCGTACATCTCAAGGGCTCTTTCAACTATTTCGATAGCCCTTTCGACTCCCGCGCAGAATCCTCTGGGTTTAGCAACTACGACTCGCATGTCACCGTAGATGATAACGCCGTGACAACGCAGGTCAAGCAAAGCAGTTTTGCGGCTGGAACGAAGGAGATCGGGTTGTAACCGCAAGCACGCCGCGCGTTTGCCGGGTATGCTTTACCTTGTTTGCTCTCGCCAGAGCGATGTAGCGGCGTGGCATACAAAACAAGGGAATTTTCAAGCCATGGAACCGGAAAACAATAAAAAAAACGCCCCGCAGAGTTGCGAGAGATTGATAATAGCGCTTGACTTTGACTCAAGGGAGAAAGCTCTTGCCCTTGTGGAACTTCTTGGCGAAAGGATCGGCATCTACAAGGTCGGCTACCAGCTTTTTATGCGAGAGGGGATGAGTTTCGTAAATGAGCTTATAGGACTTGGGAAAAAGGTCTTTCTTGATCTTAAGATGGGAGACATAGACCGTACGATCACGGCTGCTCTTCGGGCGGTGCCCGAGGGAGTGGAGTTCGTTACCATAAATGGCGGCAAGGCTACTGTGGCTGCCGCGAAAGAAGGCCGCGGCGAAAGGGACCGGCCCCTTATTCTTTCCCTCACTTTTCTCTCAAGTCTCAACCAAGATGATCTGAGAGCGCTTATGATGAACGAGAATATCGAACTCGATGAATACATCAGGGTTTTCACGCGAAGGTCAGTTGAAGCCGGCTGCGACGGGGTTGTGGCTTCGGGAGAGTCGATACGGGAAATCAGACAGCAATTCGGGAACCGTCTTGTAATAGTAGCTCCCGGAATACGTCCCGAGGGAAAAAACAGAAATGATCACAAAAGGGCGCTTACGCCAGCCGTGGCAATTCAGTACGGAGCCGATTATCTGGTTATGGGGCGCCCGGTTACCGAGGCGGAAAACAGCCTTGAGATTGCGGAGAATCTTATAGAGGAAGTAAACTGCGCGGTTGCCGGAAAGAGGGATTAGACAAAATATTGATCTTCTTATGCGACGATTTCCATAAGATCTTCGGCGACTATTATCTCCGTTTCTCTGTTTCCCGAAAGCGCTTTTATTTCTTCCCGAAGATTTCTATCGTCCATTGAAGGGTAAAGGTGCGAGAGCACAATTTTCTTGGGACTGCTTTCCCGAAGAATCTCCGCTATGTCTGAAGGGGTCATGTGAACGGCCATTTTCTCTGAGTCCGGAAGCGCGCATTCCGTAATGAATATGTCCGCATCCGATGCCACCTTGCGAAGTCCGGGGAAATAACCTGTGTCTCCAGTGTAGATGATTTTCTTTCCCAGGGCTCGTATCACGTATCCGATGCTGTTTTCAGTATGAACGGTTTTGAATGTCTTTATTTCAAGGTCGCCAATTTTCTGTTTCTTTCTTCCGATCTCATGGATTTCCACGAGATCGGGTCTTACCCAATCCCTGTAAGGAGCCCGCAGCTTTTCGAGGAATCCCAAGAACCCGTCCGGCCCCCATATCCGAAGCGTCTTTTCTCTTTTTTTCCCGTAAGGATGCCTCGTGGCGAAAAGAAGAGGAATCAGGTCGGAGGTGTGGTCGGGGTGAAAATGCGTTATGAAAACATTGTCAATCCCAAGATAATCGACCCCTGTTTTCTCGAGTTTCCATACCACGCCGTTTCCGCAGTCAAAGAGGGAAGAGCCGGCATCGGTGCTCAGGAGATATCCTGAGGAACCTCTTTTCTCATTAGGCACGCAGGTGCCCGAACCCAAAACGGTAAGTTCCACCATGTGACTTGATATAATCCCGTCTCCGTTCCATAATCTTACTCGCGGAGCAGTCTGGATGAGAAGCATTATAACACTGACAACGGATTTCGGGTCAAGCGATCATTACGTGGGGGCGATGAAAGGGGTTATGCTCTCCATAAACGAAAATGTCTACCCGGTCGACATAACCCACTGCATTGAGTCTCATAACATCCGCGCCGCGTCTTTTGTCATAGGAAATTCATACCGCTACTTTCCGAAAAACACCGTGCATCTGGTCGTGGTAGATCCGGGAGTCGGAAGCAGACGAAGACCTGTGGCGCTTTTCGCTGACGGTCATTTTTTCGTGGGGCCTGATAACGGCGTTTTCAGTTCGGTCATTCGTTGCTGCGGGGATTTCAGTGCCCGCGAAATAAAAAACCGGGACTATTTTCTAAAAGAGACAAGCTCTACTTTTCACGGAAGGGATATATTTTCCCCTGTCGCTGCGCATCTTTCACTTGGAGTTTCGTTCTCGGAGATCGGGCCGCAAATCCATGATCCCGAAATTCTTCCCAGCGACGGGTACTCGGTAAACGGGACCGAGATCCGCGGAACCGTTGTTTACACTGACAAGTTCGGAAATCTTGTAACCAGCATACCGACGGAGGCTGTCAGTGACGGGGCCCGGGCCGCGGTAACAGTTGGAAAGAAGCAGGTTACGGGAATCTCGCAATCGTATTCTTCTGTGGAACCCGGTGAAATCGTTGTTGTCGGGGGAAGCGGGGGGTATATAGAAATATCGGTTAACCAGGGGCGGGCGAGCGATGTTTTCGGCGAAGTTCCGCCGGAAGTCATCATCGTTGAGGAGAGCAGCTGAGAGAAGTTCATGGAACCTGCGGAAGAAAAAACCGTAACAGAAATCCCTCGGGAATTTGCCGGGCAAAGGGCCGACGTGTTTCTCTCTGGCTTTCTTGGGGAGCTTAGCCGCTCGAGCATAAAAAAGCACATAGAGCTCGGAAACATACTTATTGACCGCAAAACGTTTAAGCCTTCTCGGATAATAAACGGCGGGGAGAGCCTGAGCGTTAACATTCCGCCTCCTGAGCCCTGCGGCATCAAGGGAGAGGAGATCGATGTCGAGATTGTTTACGAGGACCGTGACGTAATCGTCGTTAACAAACCCGCCGGTATGGTGGTTCACCCGGGGGCGGGAGTGACGAGCGGCACGCTTGTGAACGCTCTTGTTTATATGTGCGAGGACCTTTTGGGAATAGGAGGCGAGATGCGCCCGGGGATAGTGCATCGCCTCGACAAGGAAACCTCCGGGGTCATGGTTGTTGCTAAAAACGATCGGGCGCACAAAAGTCTTTCCGAGCAGTTCAAAGCCAGAGAGACGGAAAAGGAATACGTGGCTGTTGTTTCCGGGGAAATGAAAAAAGGTTCGGGGGTTTTCAGCTCCCCAATAGGAAGGAGTCCCTCGAACAGGATAAAAATGACCTCTTTTTCCAGAGTTGGGAGAGATGCCGAGACCCGCTGGGAGGTAATCGAAAGGCTGCACGGGGCGACTCTTGTGAGCATCTGGCCGAAGACCGGGAGAACTCACCAGATAAGGGTTCATTTTTCTGAAAACGGGTTTCCGGTGTTTGCCGATAAAATTTACGGAGGCAAAAAAAGCCGCCCGCAAAATTCAAGGGTCTTGGGAGCGTTAATAAAAAGGCACGCTCTTCACGCGAGAAGTCTCGGCTTTACCCATCCGGCGACCGGAAAGTGGATTAAACTTTCGGCGAAAATCCCCGAGGATATGGTTTCAGTGATCGATTTTCTAAGGAGGCGGAGCGGATGAAGGTTTTTCGTTCGGCCCTGCTTGAGAAGTGCAACGGCGTTATCCACGGTTTCGTTCATGATCCCGGAGGGCTGGATATTCTCAGAATCGCCTCCGCTTACGGGCTTGAGGATATCATTACCGTGAACCAGGTTCATGGCAGCACCGTCTTTTTCGCCGACAATGCCGCGGAAAAAAAATCTGCCGAAGCCGATTCGATTGTTACGCGGCAAAAAGGTACAGGCATCGGGGTCATCACGGCCGACTGCGTTCCTGTTCTTGTTTGCTTTCCCGATTCCGGTTGCGTTTTCGCCGTCCACGCGGGATGGCGCGGAACCTCTCTGCGGGTTGTCAGGGAATCTATTGGGGCCGTTTGCGAAGAATACTCCTTGAAACCGCGGGACGCCGTGGCCGCAATAGGTCCGGCCATACGAAGATGCTGCTACGAAGTTCGAGACGATGTGGCGTCACGGTTCGTAGGAAGGTTCAGCGGCGAAACGAACTGGCTTCTTGAAAAAGGTGACGGGAAATTCCTTCTTGATCTTGTGGAGATTAACAGAATCGAACTTTTCGATGCGGGGGTTCAGCAAGTCGAGGTAATGGATTTATGCACTTACTGTCAGGGCCTTCCTTCATACAGAAGAGACGGCTCTGGTACGGAAAAGATGATTAGTTTTGTCGGAATATCTTCTTAGAGTGGTTTTTCTCTTTCTTCCAGAACAGTGGCGCTGCTTAGCACCAGGACGGAAACGGCACTTCTGCGGATATTCAGTTTTTCGTCTCCCTATACAGAGTTTCTGCGCGGAGTTTTAATCCCGTTCCTACATCGCCAAACCCGCGACGCATGTAACCGCCGAAGAACAGCGTGACGAATGGTGAAAGTAGGCCGCTTAACAGGTCGACATTATGGTAGCTGCAGCTTGTGTCGCTTACAGGTTCCAGATGCTGTTCTCGCACCACAAACAAGAGCCAGGAAGTTCCGAAATTCCTGCTCCAGGAAAGAAGACGTGGTTTTTCAAATGCGCATAAAGTTTCAGTTATTCTGAATTTTGAGGGCCACATTCTTACCAGTAAATGAACGGGCGCCCCGATTTTAAAATCGGTTCTGGCTCGAGGTGTGAACGGATTCCACTCGCCGTAATTCTCGACGTCAGTCAGGACATCCCAAACAAAGTCAATGGGTGCGTCGATCTGAATACGGTCGGTACGTACTTCCCTATTGATGCCCATCTTCACTGCTCCCGCCTAAAGTTCCAACCCATGCATCTGAGTTGTCCCACAGAAGTTTCGACACATCCCGGTCTTTCGTATCGCCGGATGATTCCGCTCCCTCGCAGCGCACATAATATTTTCCACCTTGAAACGGGTACTTGCTGGCGCACATAACAGAAGTCTGCGCGCCGAATACCGGGCGCAGCAGGACAACAGACGCGAGCGCGCAACTGATTCTGTTTAGAATATACCCGACCTTTCCTTCGTATTCCTGGGTCTGCATAAGATTAGTCATAACAGAGCCGGGGTGCACTGCTGCCGACTGGAGGTTGTACTTTTCGGCAAACCGCCTCTGGATCTCGAAAGTAAAGTGGATTAACGCCAGTTTTGACAGCCCGTAAGCGTCCCAGGAGTGATAGTCCCCGTCATCGTCAAACATGCTCTTGTTTTTCACTCTGTCGTGCAGGTGGGAAGTCACGTTCACAATCCGCGCGTCTCCGCTTTCAAGACCGCTCTGCTTGAGAACCGGAAGCAGCAGGCTCGTCAGGTGAAAAGTTCCGAGGAAGTTTGTCCGCCAGTGAATTTCGAAACCGTCTTTCGTCATGGGCGGCTTTTTTCTCGGATTAAGGATATTCTTGTGAATCCCCGCGTTATTGACAAGTACGTGCAGCCGGTCGTTGTAATTTTTCCGGTACCACGTCGTGAAATCATTGACGCTGTCGACATCGCAGAGGTCTAACCTGCGGGCTTTAATCTTTTTCTCGTCGGCGCCGATGGTTCTCAAGTCTTCCCTCAAGGAGTTTTCCATCAGTTCAATATCGTCAGTACTGGTGACAACTACTGCAGCTCCCCAGCTTGCGAGGATCCTGGCCGTTTCATAACCGATTGAATTGGGAGCGGCGCCTGTCACAATAACGTTCCGACCCGACATATCAGCTTCTTCCGCCATCGGCTTGCTCATAAACAGCCGCAGGATATGAGTTACGGATTTTGAGAACGTCTTAGGCATGTGGGAACAATATTATGTATAAAGCGTGGTCTCGCGTACAGCTTTTTATATAACACAAATGCGCGTCCGGCGCCTGAGCGGCCGGCCGCCACGTCGACCGCAGGGTTCACTCTCGGGAATCAGCGACCAGGGGTTCGCTTGCTTCCCACAGCCTGGTTCCGTTTTCTTCGTTAGCCGCCGCGGGAGACACGGACTTTCGCTGCATTAAATGCAGGTAGATGCCTGTGTCGGTACCAGCCTCCCCCGCGCAGCACAGGTAGATTACCGGCCCGATAGCTTCTTTGGGGGACTGAAAAAAATATCTCAGCAGCGGGTTGACTATGGGTTTCAGAATGAGCGGCGTTTCCCGCGAAATGTTCGTGGCGACACCCCCAGGACACATTGAGTGAACCGCGACTTCAGTTCTGCCGCCCGTGTTCAGACGGCGCGAGAGTTCAGTCGCAAACGTACACATAACAAGCTTACTGATACCGTAGTACTTAAAGCCTTCTCCGGGCTTATAGTCGGTAAATTCCCCGAGGCGGTCAAAATCGATGGTATGAGAGGACCGATGAGCTTCGGATGAGACAAAGATAATTCGCGGGGTCTCTCCGGCCTGGCCGGACGGACGGATCACGCCGTCTTTTAACCACCGGTCAATCATGACGCGATTCGCGAGGAAATGAACCGTGAACATTGTCTCGTATCCCTGCGGCGTTCTGGTTGCCTTCTGGAGCGCCAGGCCTGCGTTTAGAACCGCGATATCAATTTTCATGTTGCGGTCGCTCAGCTGATCGCAGAGACGGTGTACAGACCGAAGATCCGAGAGATCCACTTCCATCATTTCCACGTTCTCGGAACCGGACAGTTTCTTTATTTCGTCACATGTTTTCGTATGACCGGGTCGACAGGCCAGAATCATGTTTGCTCCCCGCCTCGCGAGCTCGGCGGCAGCGGCCCTGCCAAGCCCGCTGTTCGCTCCGGTTATCAGGCAGGTTTTGCCGTCGATACGCACGTGCTTCGGAACTGGGTTCACTTCCGATACCTTGGGTTGCGCCAGATCTCGAATTGCGATGACTATGGCGTCTATAAAGGAACCGTCGCCCATCTGTTTTGTTTTTCGTCCCATGGCGGGTTTCTCCGTACTGTTTTTCGGTTTTTTAAGGTTGCCTGAATTCGCAGAGACTACTCAAAAGGAATTTTATGCTTTTCGCGATAAAAAGAGAAATGATCTTCAATAATTTCCTCGCTCAACCCGAAATCACTTAAACGGTAGACGTGCCTGCCGAAGCGGTTTTGCGGATTTCTCTTCATGAAAATCTCGGCTTGCCGCGTCGCCTCGGCGTCAAAATTCACCCCGGCCCTCAGGTAAATCCGGTGAAGCTCGGCAACCGGATCCTTCATCAGGTCGTAGTACGAAACGTCAACGAATCGATCAGCATCCGCTTTGTCCCGGAACCGGATGGTTGACTCGACCATCCGGCGGGCCTTTCTTGACCAGTGTCTCGCGATTTCCCCCGGGTCCACGTGGTCGCTGAATATCCCGCGGTTGTGAGCAACCATGCTGCAGAAAGAGGGCATGGTTTTTCGGGGATCGCGGTGGGTCTGCACGACTGTCGCCGCGGGGAAAACCTTGAGAAACACATCCAGATATTCCATGTGGTGCGGAGTTTTCAGCACCCAGGTGCTGGCGGGGCGCTGCCAGCACAGGATCTTCAGCACCTTGCGGAAATACTCATAGGTCCGTGTATGGTCCTGTTCCTCAAGCCATCGGGAGTAGCCCGGCACGCGCATTGTGGCTTCCGGCGCCTGACTCATAAAGTTAAGATCAAGGAGCATTACGTCTTCTTCCGGCTCCTTGTGGTCAATGGGGTGAACCGCCATGAATTGCGGGGACAGATACGAAATCAGCTGCTGCGCGATGACCGCCTGCGCGTTTCGGGCGATCGCTCCTCCGGCCCTGTTTTTTGCCGGCAGCGGGTTGAGCGCTTCTGTGCCCGACACGCCTCGGATATCCGGATGGGAATTCAGCAGCCTGTGCAGTATTGTCGTTCCGCTGCGCTGCAGTCCCGTGATCAGGATAATCTTCCCCAGATCGATCTCGTGTATTTCGGGGTGTTGTTTCAGCAGTTCCTCAATCCGGAGGCGGTGAACCAGCGCGCCTGTGAGTCGGATTTTCTGTATCAGCCTGCCGGTCGGAGTAAGCTCGGCCTCTTGATTAATCGAATTTACTAAAACTTCAAGCGCCTCGGAGTGCCCGTCGTCGCCAAAATCCCGAAGCCCCGCTTTCCGGATCGCGGCTGAGGTGAACTTTTCAATATTCAAAGAACTCGACAATCCGAGCTTTTCACTTAGCTTCCCGACGGAATTGAAAATCCTGACGGGAAGGGGACGGTAGGGATTCTCATAGTCTGTAGAAGTCTCCAGGTTCTTTCTGGCCATGGCGATTCGTTCAGCTAAGCAGCTGCTTAAGGTCAGTTAACTTGACCAGTCTGGTCCGTGGTTGAGGATGTTCACTGGCGCGCACCCACCTGAAGCACATCGTGCCGGAAGAATGTCCGGCTGTCTGGAGCCAGTTGGGATGGCCGGGATTCTCGTGAGCTACCACTAGGCGCACGGAACCGTCATCTTCGCAGCGGGCAAGGTGCTTGTTAGTGTGTATCGTGTGATAGCGGTAGTCGAGCGATTCCATCCAGTAGTTGTTTAACTGGAAGTTCCAGTGTTCGCACTCAGGCGGCGTTACTTCTATCAGCAGCGCTTCGTCCTCCGCCACTTTCCAGTGACTGTGGTAGTAAACGATATTGGGATCACCCCCGGCGGCCAGCGATACTTCCGGATCAAACATCGGCAGTTCGTTGGTGTGCTTTTGGAAATCACGAGCCCACTTGGCAAACAGCAGCGGCGCGCCTGCCACGAGCGTCCCCGTGGTTTTCAGTCCTTCGTCGAGCTGTTTTGGCGTCAATGAAGAAGGGCGACGTTCATCTTCAGAACAGTTGATCCGTTCTATTCTCAAGTCCGCCGGAGTTTCTGTTTCGCGATCAAGAAAAGTCTGGCGCACCAGCAATGTGCCGGTTTCCGGTGTCATGGGTAGCCAGTTCTTGCTTTGAGGTTCACAGCTGAGTATCAGTTCAAAGTACCCGTCTTCATCGGTTTCTATCTGGTCAGACTCTATATGCCCTGTTGGAGGCAGCCCTCGTCCCTGCCCGTAGTTGCCGGACTGGGTGCCGAAGCTCAGGTAAGCAATATTATTGCGCCGCCCCGTGATTTTGTACTCATACTCGCCGCTGAGCGCCGCTGTCTGGTAGAAGTTATCGGGATTGTCCGCACCCAGCTTGGTTGTTTCGTTGACTACGCGATGAAGCACGGGCGCTTTCGGGTCGGCATGCTCGATAAATGCCATCAGTCCGGCCCGGGCGATGCGGCTTAAGTACCGATACCCTTCCGCCTGGCTGAATGCGTCTCTGGGCGCTTTCGGAAAATTCAAGGCAGCTCCCGCGGCCTTTAAGGTATCGCAGAACTCATCCCAGGACTTTCCGCTGACTACCCGCTGGGCGGCCAGGTCGGCTTCTGTTTTGCCGCGCAGCTTCCAGATGAAAAGAGATATCCGTCGAAACATGCCGAGAAGACGGATTGCGAATTTTTGCATGGCGTACCTACAGGCAGAACTGATCTCATTGCTTGCAGATGTGTTTTCCCGCACAGGTTCTGTCCGAGAACAACAGCTCGTTCTATCCTGTAAGCAAATGTATAAGACGTACGAAAAATGGCAATTGTTTTGTCATAAAGACTACGGAATAAAAGATCCTCGGGCCGATGAATATATACGGAATTGAAAGAAGGATTTTTCGAAATTCTAAAGAAGATGGCGGAAAAGACAGTTCAGAATTTATCCCTGACTTTTGCCCAACGACGGGATAATAGTATATAATCTCCTAGAATATCCATGTGAATCCTCGGAGGAAAGAAAAATGAAAATAATGTCCTGGCTCGATTCGGAAGATTACTGGTACATGAATTCGCTGAGCGAGCAGAACAAGGAAATAAACTACTACGGCTACGTGATGGAGGTCGGAGACGAGGAAGATTCGAGCAAGGCAAAAATCATGGTGGTCGAACTGCATAGCGCAAAGCTTACGGTGGGATTCATTGTTCCTCTGAGTATGGATTTGAGCGGGCAGATAGACATAGGTTTTATCTGCCAGGAAAGGCCGGAGAAGGACATACCGTTTTCGTGCAAACTCTCCGGGGAAGTTAAAAACCTTTCCTACACTGGAGATGATCTCCAGAAAATAGAATACGCGGGGCTCGCGCTTGAAAAATTCTACCAGAACAATGGAATAAAGTTTTCCCTTCTGGATCTTCGCTCCATCTCTGAGCAGAATCAGGACAGGCCTTGATCAAGTCTTCCATTCGCTAAGAAATACCGGAGCACCAGTAATATGTCTGAGAAAAACAAGATAGTTCTTGCCTATTCCGGGGGACTTGACACCTCGGTAATCCTGAAATGGCTCGTAAACGAGTACGACTCCGATGTTATAGCCTACGTGGCTGACATAGGACAGAAAGAAGATCTGCAGGAAGCGGAACGGAAAGCCTGGGATACCGGCGCGTGCGCGGTATTCATTGAAGACTTAAGAGACGAGTTCGTAAGGGACTACGTTTTCCCCGCGATAAGCGCAAACGCCGTGTATGAGGGCAGCTACCTTCTTGGCACTTCCATAGCCCGTCCCCTTATAGCGAAAAGGCAGATCGAGATAGCAAAGCGCGAGGGGGCCTTCGCGGTTTCCCACGGAGCGACGGGCAAGGGAAACGACCAGGTCCGCTTCGAACTTACCTTCTACGCTCTGCACCCCGACATAAAGATCATAGCCCCGTGGCGCGAGTGGGATTTCAAATCAAGAACCGACCTTGTGAATTACGCAAGGGAAAACGGAATAGACGTCACGGTGACCGAGAAAAAACCCTACAGCTGCGACCGCAACCTCCTTCATACAAGTTATGAGGGAGGAGTTCTGGAAGACCCGTGGGCCGAGGCGCCCGAGGATATGTTCGAGATGACGGTTTCTCCAGAGGCTGCTCCCGACCGACCGGTCTACGTGGAAATCGGGTTTGAAAGCGGTATTCCTGTTTCAGTTGACGGGGAGAAGCTTTCTCCCTCGGCGCTTCTTTCCTGCCTGAACGATGTCGCCGGAGCAAACGGCGTCGGGAGGGTAGACATTGTTGAAAACAGGTTCGTCGGCATGAAGTCAAGGGGAGTGTACGAGACCCCGGGCGGCACGATTCTTCACGCGGCGCACAGGGCTCTTGAGTCGATCACCATGGACAGGGAAGTGATGCGTCTTCGGGATTCCCTGATTCCGAAGATATCGGAAATTATCTACTACGGTTTCTGGTTTTCTCCAGAGATGGAAATGCTGAGCGCCGCCATCCGGGAGAGCCAGAAGGACGTAAGCGGCACGGTAAGGCTCAAGCTTTACAAGGGGAACGTCACAGTATGCGGGAGAAAATCTCCGAATTCGCTTTACAGCGAGAACCTGGCGACCTTCGAGGAGGATTCGATTTACGACCAGTCAGACGCTACCGGGTTCATAAGGCTGAACTCCCTCCGCCTTTCCGTGAAAAAACTTCTTGAGGGTAAATAGCCCTTTTGCGGATGAGAACGGATCAATTCGACTACGATCTTCCCAGCCGGCTGATCGCCCAGTATCCGCTTTCCGAGCGCACCTCCTCAAGGCTCCTTGTGGTTGACAGGAAAACCCGGGGTTTCTCCCACGCCAGGTTCTCTGATCTTAGGGGTTTGCTTCGCCCGGGCGACCTAATGGTTCTTAACAACACCCGTGTTATTCCCGCGAGGCTTTCGGGACATGTGGAACGAAGGGGAGTCGTCGAGTTTCTTCTTACGGAGAAAAAGGATGAGACCCGGTGGGGCGTGCTTTTCAGGAATCCGGCCGAGGGTCTCAGGGTTTTCCTTGACGGAGGGGTGTCGGGTGTCCTTGAGAAGGAACCCGACAAAAGCTGGGCGATAAGATTCAGCGAACCCGTCGAGCGGGTAATCAGCAGCGCGGGACGAATGCCGCTTCCGCCCTACATATCGAGAGAACCCGAACCGTCTGATAAAAAGACCTATCAGACCGTTTACGCAACCGAGGAAGGAGCGGTCGCCGCTCCGACGGCCGGGCTTCATTTCGACCCTGAACTTATCTCGGACCTTCGCGAAAAGGGCGTTACGATGAAATATGTCACTCTGCATGTGGGAGAGGGAACTTTCAGGCCTGTAAAGGATGAGCTTATCGATAACCACGCAATGCATTCAGAGCGCGTCTCTGTTCCACTGGAGACTGCGGAGGCGGTAAACAAAGCCAGGGCGCAGGGAAGAAGGATTATTTCCGTCGGGACCACGGTTACAAGAGCCCTTGAGTCGGCAGAGGGGACCACAGGGGAGATGCGGCCTTTTTCCGGAAGGACAGATCTTTTTATAAGACCTCCTTACGAATTCAGGTTTGTAGATGTTCTTATAACCAATTTCCATATGCCCCGCTCAACCCTTCTTATGCTTGTCTCCGCGTTCTGCGGCACAAGGGAACTTGCCCTTGCCGCTTATGAGGAGGCGAAATCGCACGGTTACAGATTCCTGAGTTACGGCGACTCGATGATGATAGTGTGAGGGTGCCGGAAATTTCCGTGTTGGATTCTCCTGTATAGTTCTGACCTGTAATCATCTATATACATACCACCCTCCCGCTATAAGTATTCCATGGATAGTAAAGTTGTTTACTGATGAGAAGGATATTGTTCTTGATCCATTTATAGGTTCAGGAACAACATTTCGTGTGGCAAAACAACTTAATCGGCTTCCTATTGGGATTGAAATTAACCCTAAAACAAAGGTTTTATTATGATTGACTGGATTGCTGAAGAAGATTTTAATAAGGCAGTAAATCAATTAACTTCAGAAGCATTGAAGACATCAACAGAAGCAGAAAAAAGACATATAAAGAATGTTGTTGACCCTTTCTCAGCTATTCTTATAGCAGCTACATTCAGGATTCAGCAGTCAGATGAACTTAAGAGTGTCCAACAAGCTGAATCCAGTGTTCGAGGAATGAGTAATGCATTAGGAAAATTTCATCAAACTGTTTTAGGTTCAGTGGAAGGTTGGGATAATCATGATTCGGGATATGACTTAGAATGTGAATCTCAGAGTGTTATAGCGGAAGTCAAAAATAAGTGGAATACAATGAATGCAGGTAATCGGGAAAAAGTTGAGGATGATCTCAAAACCGCAATCCGACAAAAGAAAGGAGAATGGAATGCGTATCTTGTTCAGATTATCCCTAAACGTCCTTTACGATTTAAAAAACAACTAGGCAAAAATTTTTACGAAACTGACGGAGCTTCGTTTTACCATATAGTTACGGGGGAACCTAATGCTCTCCATGATCTATTTGATTGTTTGTGTGAAAGAGTAGCCCCTTCGGGCGATGTCGTTGCGTATTGTAAAAGAATTATGTCTTCTAGTATTCCACCGAGACTGTGAGTTGAGGAACTAAATGGCAGTTAGAACTGCTCTTGGTAAACAACTTTATAAAGAACTCCGGTAACCATTCCGGGAAAGCAGCACTATGTCCAGTATTGTGACAAATAGGAGCACGATAGAGAACATTTGAAGGGTACACTAAAGATTTCCCATCCCACGCTTCTATTTTTCGTCCGATACCAGAATCAGTGGCAGACTCCATCCTTTGTTTATCATTATCACTCATGTTTTTTAGTCGAGATTCCGTCCAGTCTCCTATGGGAACTTTTACTTCATCCTGATTCATTTTTATATCTTTAGTCTTGGAGAAATGAATCAAACGTTCCCAAGAATCCCTAAATCTATATTTCCATTTACCCGGTGCTGATGTTGTTTTATGCCATATATATTCTTCAACCCATCTAAATCCCACTTCCCGTTTCATGGCTAGCATAAGATCAAGAACGTATGTATGTCTTTCGCCATCTACACATTTTTCCTTGATATTGAGAACAAATGATCCAGTAGGCTTCAGAATACGGAACATTTCATTAGCACGGGTACAAAACCATTTTACATATTCGTCGGGTTTTATTCCCCCGTAAGTTCGTTTCCGAGCGTCAGCATACGGAGGGGAAGTAACTATTAAGTCCACACTGTCGGATGGCATGTCCCGCATGATATTTAAGCAATCTCCATAATGTATTTGATTTAACCATTCATCTATTAGCCCCGAATAATTTTTCATTTTTCCTGCTTCAATCATTTGTCAGTCCTTTATATGAAGCTTTTTATTCATCATCCCTATCACTACTTCCTTTATTTGTTCAATCGTATCTTTTTCCCGAATATCATACCTTCTAGGACTACTGGCCCCAAAGTTTTGCTTCAAGCGGCGCGCAACTAACTGGTTACACACCGAAAATCAGCAACAACAGGGTGTCACAGACTTGAACTCAAAAAACTGATATTAAATGATATTTGTATCTATCAAAACAGAAGGAGACAAATATCATGCATACAGCAACTCTGATTTCCTCACAGGTGATGGATCATCTTCTGTGGTATACATTCCGCAGATGTGTACAAAGCAAATAGAGAAACTGTCGAAAATAAATTCTGATTTTCTCCGTCAAGATCAGAATTCAGGAGAAGAAAATGACGATATCAGCAGACAAAAAGGTTTTCTATAACGAGGTGGTTTCTTCCGCCTTGGCACTGAATACTCGCTTAGCATACAACAAGGGCTGGCTTTGTTTTGAAGATTACTGCCTCTCCCGAAACATAGATCCGTTTTCCATAACACCGGAACAAACAGCCGATTTCATAATTGACCTAGCAACCCAGCCTCGTCCGAATAGCGGAAAAATGCTTTCAATGGGAACGATTTCACTTTACAGGAGCGGAATAAACAAAAAATACGCCGATGCCGAAAAAACCTCCCCTATGAACCATCCGAAGGTGGTAGCTGCATTCAAAGGGCTGGCAAGAATCAAGGGTGCTGCGCCCCGCCGCGTAAACGCGCTCAGGGAACACGACATCAAAAGAATGCTGGATCAGTGTGCCGACACACCTATTGGCCGACGTGACGCGGCAATACTGTCTGTCGGATTTTCCGGAGCCCTGAGACGCTCTGAAATCTGCGCACTGACCATAAATGACGTTGAGTTTATAGAACCACAGAACGTGAAAGATTCATGGAAGATGTTTATCTATATACGAAGATCAAAAACTGACCAAGAAGGCAGGGGACACAAGATCGCGATACCGGAAGGAAGGTATGTAAAACCGATAAACCGGCTTCAGGACTGGCTGCAAGCATCAGAAATTACGGAAGGCCCCCTTTTTCAGACGATGAAACGGGGAGGTCATATTAGAGGTTCTCCGATGCACCATTCGGATATTCCGAGGCTCGTAAAGCATTACGCTGCACTCATCGGTCTGGACCCGAAACAGGTGTCAGGACATTCACTTCGCGCGGGGTTTGTTACAAGCGCGGCCGTTCACCGTGCGCGTCTCGACAAGATAATGGAAGTTACAAGACACTCAAATCCTTCTACTGTGATGAGATATATAAGGGATGTCGATTATTTCGTGGATCATGCTGGAGAAAAATTCCTGTGATACTGAAGGCTCCTAAGAACCCGAAACCCGATTTGTGAATTTTGAACTGGTTTCCTCAGGTTTGTACATTGTCAGGCGGAATTGTTATACTCTTCGGGAAGAATTCTTTTCAATTCTCCCGGAGGAAAATAGCAAATGGCGACAGTAGTCACGGGAGCGACCGGGTTTATAGGGTCGCATATAACCAGAAAGCTGGTTGAAAGAGGAGACAGGGTCAAGGTTCTCGTCAGAAAGACGAGCAATACTAAAAACATAGATTCTCTCGATGTTGAGAAGGTCTACGGGGATGTTGGAGATCCCGACTCTCTTAAGGCCGCTTTTTCCGGATGCGACACGCTTTTCCATACGGCCGGGTTCGTGTCGTTTAAGAAGTCGGATCACCAGAAAATGCTGGATATAAACGTGCGCGGCGCGGCGAATGTTCTCTCCGCCGCCATGGACGTGGGCGTATCCAAGGTTGTTTTCACAAGCAGCGTGGCCGCAATTGGCGTTGAGCGTGACGGCTCTCCGGTGACCGAATCCACCCAGTACGATCTTTACTCCGAGGGGATAGGGTATATGAACTGCAAGTACCTGGCGGAAAGGGAGGCTGTGAGCTTCAGCGAAAAGGGGCTTCCGGTGGTTATAACCAATCCTTCAGTGGTTCTCGGCGCGGGGGACATCTATCTTTCAAGCTCTGGGTCGGTTATGTGGTTCTGCAAGAAAAGGTTTCCAGGCTACATGGACGGCACCTTTAACCTTGTCGATGTTGAGGACGTTGCGAACGGACACCTGCTTGCCGAGAAGAACGGAAAGCCCGGAGAGCGCTACATACTCGCGAACGAAAATGTCAATGTGCAGGGTTATTTCGCTCTTCTGGAAGAGATAACCGGCATCTCCGCTCCCAAAATCAAGATCCCCTACATATTTGCTTACACCACCGCGTTTCTCCTTGAGAGGGTTCTGGGACTCGGATTTCCGAATTATTCCACGCTTGACATCGATTCCATAAAGCTTTCGAGGCATAACTGGCACGCTGACAATTCAAAGGCCGTAAGCGAAATCGGATTCACTGTGACTCCGATCGAGCAGACTATACGCAAGACCGTTGAGTGGTTCAGGGACAACGGCTATCTGAAGTAAGAAAGGGAATAAAGTGGCGGGAAACAGTTTCGGAAGATTTTTCAGAATTACCACCTGGGGGGAATCCCACGGCCCCGCTCTGGGAGTTGTGGTTGACGGCTGTCCCGCGGGACTTGAGATCTGTGCCGAGGATATACAGTACGAGCTTGACAGAAGGCGTCCGGGTCAGAGCAGGATCACGACCCAGAGAAAGGAAGCCGACAGAATCGAGATACTCTCGGGCGTTTTCGAGGGCAAGACCCTCGGAACCCCCATATCCATGATGGTCAGAAACACAGACGCCATATCGAAATCCTACGAGGACATAAAGAATGTCTACCGCCCCGGTCACGCCGATTTCACCTACGACGAGAAGTACGGGCGCAGGGACCACCGTGGAGGTGGCCGCTCCTCGGCGAGGGAAACGGTCGGCAGGGTGGCTGCCGCCGCGATAGCGAAAAAAATTCTTGCCTCCCACGGAGTGACCACGACCGGATACGTAAAGCAGGTGGGAGACATAGTCGCAGAGGACATTGATTTTGACCGGATCGAGGAGAACCCCGTCCGCTGTCCCGACCCGCAGGCCGCGGAGAGGATGATTGGACTTATAGAGTCGGTCAGAAAGGAAGGAGATTCCGTCGGAGGAACCGTTGAGGTAGTCTCCCGGGGGCTTCCTTCGGGTCTCGGCGAACCCGTGTTTAACAAACTTGACGCGGATTTGGCACGGGCCCTTATGAGCATAGGGGGGATAAGGGGGTTTGAGGTGGGAATGGGCTTCGGGGTCATTGAGAAAAAAGGTTCGCAGGTAAATGATCTTATGTACAAGAAGGAAGACGGATCCCTCGGATTCAGGACGAACAACTCGGGCGGCCTCCTGGGCGGAATAACAAGCGGGGCGGATCTGGTTGTAAGAATCGCCATAAAACCCACTTCTTCCATATCCCAGGTCCAGGACACCGTGGATAAAGAGGGAGAAAAAACCCAGCTGCGGGTGAAGGGTAGGCACGACCCGTGTCTTTGCCCGAGGGCTGTTCCGATAGCGGAGGCCATGGTCAATCTCGTTCTGGTTGATCATCTGCTGATCTCAAAACTGTCTACTGTCTGATTCACCTTAAATGCCGGAACTGTTCAGAATATACGTGGGAGAAGAGGAGATATACTCGGGACCTCTGGCCGACATACCCGATTACTACCGAAGCAATCTGGTTGAAGCGATTTCCGAGTGGGGGGAATGTCTCAGCAAAAGCGGTTTCAGGGAACTCCTTTATTCCTCTTTACATTGGTATAACCTGAAGACATATTACTGCGGGGACTGCGAGAAGGAATCCGATGAGGGAGGCGCATGCGGGGACTGCGGCGGAGAGTTCTCGGAAGCTTTCGTTCACAAAAGGGATCCGGGCATAGACAAGATAATGATGTGCATCGGTCTGATAGACCGCGTGGAGATGGAGGTTTCTTAGTTTTTCGGGCTACCATGAAATTTCTCGTTAAAGGACATATATATCCAAAGGCCTGGGAGACCGCGAAAAGCGTCAAGAGGCTAAGGGAAGAGCGGAAAAAGGTTAACATAGGAAGCGGAACGGTCGGCTACACGGTGTACGAGGTCGATCTTCCTGAGCAGACCGTAAAGACGGGAAACTACCTTACGACCCCCCAGGGAGTAAAGCTCTACCACAACTCGGGCGACTATTACGGGATTGGCTACCTGATCTCGGAAATAGACAATGATCCGCTTGTTTCAAAGCATTTTTCCTGACCTTAGATGGCGGACCAAATGGATATTACAGCAGGTGTCAAAATGGGGAAGGCAAGCGAACTACATAAAAAATGGAGCAATAACCCAGAGTATAGGGAAGAATATGACAAACTTGGACCGGAGTTTGAAATCGCACGTCTGTTTATTAAAGCTCGCACTCAGGCGGGCCTAACACAGGCACAATTAGCTGAAAGACTTCAAACGACACAATCTGCCGTGGCTAGATTCGAGAGTGGCAAAACTAATCCTTCTACAAGTACGCTAAGGAAAATTGCGCAGGCAACCGGTACACAACTCAAAATCAGTTTTGAAGCAACTAAGTGAGAAACAACATAGAGGTATTGCCCGGCTTCAGTCCGCTTGAATAGCGGACGTCGCATGGTAACGGTATCTATGCCGTCCCCAGCATTTCCGATACCTTGGCAACACCGGCTCCGCTTGAGAAGTCGTGTCCCAAAGATCCCAGAATGGATTCAAGGGCAGAGACAAACGCCACCATGTCGTTTCGGTCGACATCTCCTATGTGGGATACCCTGAAGATTTTTCCCTTGGCGTGATCCTGTCCGCCTGCGACAGTCATACCGAATTTCGCCTGAAGCTCGGAGATGATTTTCCCCGCCCCTATCTCTTCGGGAGCTACTCCCACGGTAAGAGCCGGGCTTGCCGCGTCATTGGTGAAAAGATCTATGTTGATCGCTCGGAGCGCCTCGCGGGTCGCAAGCGACATCAGTTCGCGTTTTCTGTAAATATTGTCCATTCCCTCTTCCATGAATCCCTCTATAACCTTGCCGAGGCCGATTATCAGCGTAACGGCCGGGGTCCAGGGAGTCGTGTTTTTCTGGGCGCTTTTCTGGTAGTCGGCAAAATTGAGATAGAACTTCGGGAGATCCGAGGTCTTGCTGAATTCCCAGGCCTTCTCGCTCATCGTCGCGAATGAGAGTCCCGGGGGAAGCATGAAAGCCTTCTGCGAGCCGCCAACTAGAACATCTATTCCCAGCTCGTCAAACGGGAGGGGGAACACCCCGACGGCGGTTATGCCGTCAACTATGAGCAGCACGTCGTCTCTTTTTGATGTAATCGCCGCGATCTGGTCGGTTGGATGCTTGACTCCGGTTGAGGTCTCGCTTGCCTGCATCAGAACCGCTCTTATCGAGGGGTCGCTCTCGAGTTTTTCCTCTATTACTGCCGGGGAAACCGCCTCGCCCCACGTAACCTCTATTTCATCCACTTCCAGTCCGTAGGCTCTCGCTATCTTCCCCCACCTCTCTCCGAACTTTCCGCCGTTTACCGTGATCACCTTGTCTCCCGCGCGAAGGGTGTTTACCACGGCTCCTTCCATTGCGCCGGTTCCCGAAGCCGCAAGTATGAAAACTTCGTTTTCTGTCTGAAAAATCTGTTTCAGGCCTTCTCTTGCCTGAGCGAACACGGCTTCAAATTCCTTGGTCCTGTGATGAATGAGCGGTCTCGCCATCTCAACCATTATTTCGCTTGGGACCGCCACGGGGCCGGGGGTCAGCAGCAATCTTTTCATTTGGTGTTTCTCCTCGTGTTATTAGGGGATTGAATCAAAGCGGGTAAAATACCCACAAATGTAAGCCGTTTCAATTGGGAATTGACGGTATTGGTGCCAAGAGGGTCTTCGTACTTGATAACAGGTGTTATCTCAAGGTCTGCACATGAAGTTTTACGCCCTCGCTTTCCTTTAAGGATGCTAGCAGGGAAGAGATGTTTTTAAGACTTGGATTCCCTTTCGGGCCGAGCATGCGCATTAGACTTTTCGGATCTTTTTTCGTAAGGGTTCCAAGTTCCTGAAAACCGATAGTCGCGTTAACGTAGTCTCGCAACAACTCCTTGGCTACGTTAATTTCATCATTGATAACACGCTCAATTGCTTCGGTCAGAAGACCGATGCGGAATTCCGGATCTTTCCTAGCCCGTTCCATTACGGTATCTCTAAAGTCGCGTGTTAATGCCACTATGTTCCTCCTGTCTTTTATATTATTCCATGCGAATTTTTTCTGTCTTTGTAGTCTTTCCAATATCTCTTCGCCTCGTTAATGTCGCTTTGCTGACGTTTCTTCGTCCCACCGCCCAAGAGAATGATCAGATTGTCACCGTCTTTTGAAAAATTCCCATTTTTCATTCGAGCTACAGCAGTTCTGATTTTCAGCCAATAACGGAGCTAAGAGAATCGAACCATTGCTTAAACGGTTTAGTCCCATCTTCGCGTTCGTATTCTAATGTTTTTATTTGGGAATCGTCCGTGTTTTTGAATTCACAGGTTATTTGCGTACTATCTTCTAACGCGTTCTAAGGAGGAGTCTTGGATGAAAGAGGAACTCACTGCCCTGATGGAAAGCCTCGGAGAAAGAATTCAGAAAATGGGAGACTATCTTTGACCTGCCTTCCAAGACTGAAAGATTAAAAGAGTTTGAAAAAATTACAGCGGCTCCGGATTTCTGGGATAATTCCGAGCTAGCCCGCAAAACGCTTCAGGAACAGTCCGAAATCAAAGACTCCGTTTCGAGATTCGAGAAGCTCCGTTCCGACATGGAGGACGCGGCGTGTCTTCTCGAACTCGCGGTCGGTGAAGACGATCAGGATTCGATTGAAGAGGCGGGTGCCATGCTTGCGTCCTTAGAAGCCAAAGTCAACGAACTTGAGTTCACCCGGATTCTCGGCGGCCCTGACGACGCTCGAAACGCCATAGTATCGGTAAACGCCGGGGCGGGGGGAACCGAAGCCCAGGACTGGGCCGCGATGCTTCTTCGCATGTACCTTCGGTACGCGGAGAGGAAGGGATTTTCAGCGAAACTGCTTGAGACTCAGGACGGAGAGGAAGCCGGCATAAAAAGCGCCACAATTCTTGCTCATGGGAAGTTCGCCTTCGGTTACCTGAAGGCGGAGACAGGGGTTCACAGGCTGGTGAGGATATCCCCGTTTGACTCGAACAAAAGGAGGCACACTTCTTTCGCATCGGTTTTCGTTTCTCCCGAGATAGATGATTCAATAGAGGTGAACATAGAGGAAAAGGATCTGCGGGTCGATACTTACCGCGCGAGCGGAGCGGGCGGACAGCATGTTAACAAGACGGATTCCGCGGTCCGCATCACGCATCTTCCCACCGGGGTCGCGGTCAGCTGCCAGAACGAGAGGTCGCAGCGCCAGAACAGGGAGAGCGCCATGAAGATACTCAAGGCGAGGCTCTACGAACTGCGCAGGATGGAGGAAAAACAAAAAGAAGAGGAACTCAATTCCTCGAAAAAGGAAATCGGCTGGGGAAGTCAGATAAGATCCTACGTTCTGCATCCCTACCGCATGGTAAAGGATCACCGCACCAGTTTTGAGTCCTCGGGAATTGACGCGGTACTTGACGGGGAGATAGATGGTTTTATAGAATCGTATCTTCTGCATGACTCAACTGGAGACTCAAGGGAGGAAGCGACTTGAAGTTCGGCATAACGGGCAAGAAGGACAGCGCGCAAGTCTATGAGATTGCCAGGGGGCTGTGCGGGTGGCTTCGTGAAAGAGACATAGAGTTCTTCGTTGAGGAGAACCTTGGACGCAACATAGACGCTGAGAACGTGCTTGCGGAGCGTGACCTGGCTGCGGCCGTCGACATAATAGTTGTGTTCGGGGGTGACGGTTCCTTTATCTGGGTTTCACGAATGGTGCAGGGACATGACGTCTCAATACTGGGCTGCAATCTCGGTGGACTCGGGTTTCTCACTGAGTTCACGGTGGATGAGTTTTTTCCGATGATGGAGAGAATACTCGCCGGAGACTACGAGATAGAAAAAAGGGACATGATATCGTGCTGCGTAGATAGAAAGGATGGAGAGCGGGAAGAATTCACGGTACTAAACGACGTAGTTATAAACAACGGTCCAATTTCCAAGGTTGTGGACCTCTCCATATATATAAACGAAAAATACGTTACGACCTTTAAGGCTGACGGAATTATCTTCGCGACCCCTACCGGCTCAACCGCCTATTCTCTTTCTGCGGGCGGGCCGATAATTTATCCGACGCTGCCCGTGATAACCGTCACTCCAATATGTCCGCATATCCTTACCAACAGGCCTATCGTGGTTCCCTACACGAAAAAGATAAGGACGAGGGTGCTTACCGACATACAGAACACCTATCTTACGCTTGATGGCCAGGTGGGAGTGCCTCTTTATCTCGGCGACGAAGTTGTTCTTGAAGGTTCGGAGAGTTACGTGAATATCATAAAATCTCCTTTTAGGGATTATTTCAACATTTTGAAGACAAAGCTTATGTGGAGCGGGAGATATGAAAATTCCGAGTGAGGAGAAGTTGATTCATGACTGGGTAATAAGGCAGGTGGAGCAGAAGTACTCCTCGCTTTATAATGAGATACGTACCAACCCCGGCGAAGAGCAACTCTGTGAGTTCGAGGGTCTTTTCCCCGATGTAATTCTCGGTTCATACGGGCAGGTCGTGCAGATTATTGAGGTTGAGACCGAAGCCACTATCGACGAAAAAAGAAGCGAGTACTGGAAAACCCTCTCGGAACTTTCAGTCCAACTCATTCTGCTTGTTCCCGCAAAGTCAAAGACTCACGCTACAGATCTTTGCTGGAAATGTGGGCTTGCCGGCAAAGTGAAAATAGGAACTTTCGAGGTCTCAATCAGGATATAGGGAGTCCCCGAGCGTTCATATCATGAACTGCCCTTCCCGAAGATCTTTTTTGCCCCGCTTGAATTCAGGGGCGTCCATTTTTCTTGCGCCTTCGATCTGAAGAGAGAGTATCTGCAGGATCCCATTACCCGTTGCGACGTCCAGGCTTTCTCCCCTGAGAGATACTATTTCTCCGGGTCTTCCTTCCCCCGGGCCCGAAAGCGCCCTTAATATCTTGAGGTTTTTCCCCCCGAGCGTGGTGTGGGCGGACGGCCACGGAGTCATCGCCCTTACTAAATTTTTTATCTCCTCTGCCTCCCGGCTCCAGTCCACCCGGCCGTCTTTTCTCGAGAGAAGAGGTGCGTAGGTGGCCGCAGCCGGGTCCTGCTTTACGGGAGATATTTCATTTTTTGCGATGCGGTCGATCGTTTGTAAAAGAAGCCCTGCTCCTTCAAGCGAAAGTCTTTTTGAAAGTTCCTCGGCGGTTTCCTCATCTCCTATCTGTACCTCCCTTTGAGCGAGAATGTCTCCCGTGTCCAGTTCCTCGTCAATATGCATGATCGTAACTCCCGTTTTTTTCTCTCCCTTTGCTATGGCCCAGTTAATTGGGGCTGCTCCCCTATAGCTGGGAAGCAGCGATGCGTGAACGTTTACGCAACCGAAAGGAGGTGCGTCAAGGACGGCGGCGGGAAGTATTTTTCCGTAGGCCGCGACCGCTATGAGATCGGGTGAAAGGGCCTTCAGCGTCTCTTGGAACTCGGGTGTTTTTAAGTCTTGGGGCTGAAAAACGGGCACTCTGCGCTCCGCGGCAACTTTTTTTGTTTCCGGCCATACGGGTTTTCGGCTCCTCCCCCTTGGCCTGTCCGGCCTTGAGAGGAGCGCGATTACCTCGTGGGGAGAATCGCAAAGCGCCTCGAGCGATGGTACGGCGAATTCTGGTGTTCCGGCGAAAAGGATTCTCATTTTTCTGTGTTTTTAAAGGAAGCGATCGCTTCGGTCTCCATTTTTTGCGCCTGCACGCGATTTTTGTTCTAAACGGTTTTTTTCGGTGCACACTGTGCACATTTTTTAGGCATGATTTGCAGGCTCTAAGTCTACTTGAAAATCCCGAGCCGTTGGGGATTTATTTTTTCCCAATTATTTCAGATAGTTAGAGTGAGCGCCTCCTGTCTTTTGGTTTTATGGCCCCTTAATTGCAAAAGGTATTGGGAAGAAAATTGTCCAAACATGGAGGAGTTGGTTATGAATATCGCAGATTTTTTAAGAAAACCCTTCGGATGCAGCCGCGTGCTGTTTCTTTCGGTTTTTGCTTTTGTTGTTCTGGGGGGCTATTCAGCTTTTGCGTCAGAAGGTGCGGCCCATTCTGTTTTCGTGGCGAACAACGTGTGGATGCTGCTTGCGACTTTTCTTGTCTTTATAATGCATCTCGGATTTGCCACTCTCGAGACCGGACTTACCAGATCGAAAAACACGGTAAACATACTGTTTAAAAACACGTTTATCATCTCGGCGGGCATTCTCACTTACGCCCTTATGGGTTTTAACCTTATGTACCCAGGGGATTTCATAGGTGGTGGCATCTTCGGGTTTGCCGGTTTCGGTATTTCAGCACCGGCCGGGGCTGAGGGGCTCATAGAGTATGCGGACGGTGGCTACACCTACTACACCGATTTCATATTCCAGGCAATGTTTGCCGCAACAGCGGCCACGATTGTTTCTGGAGCTGTTGCCGAACGTATAAAGCTCTCAAGCTTTCTTATCTTCGCAACCATATTCGTCGCCATAGTGTATCCCATAGCTGGATCTTGGAAGTGGGGCGGCGGATGGCTTGATCAGATGGGTTTTTATGATTTCGCCGGTTCTACGCTCGTTCACAGCGTAGGAGGATGGGGAGGACTTGTCGGAGCCTATCTTCTTGGCCCGCGCATAGGGAAATATCTCGCCTCGGGAGCAATGAGACCGATTCCGGGTCACTCTCTTCCGCTTCTTGCAGTCGGTGTGTTCTTGCTCTGGATGGGATGGTTCGGTTTTAACGGCGGTTCGGTGCTGAGTGCGGATCCGGAACTGATTTCACTGGTCATAGTCACGACTTCGCTTGCGGCTGCTGCGGGCGCTTTAGGAGCGGCCTTCACGTCGTGGGGAACTTTTAAGTACCCTGACCTCTCCATGGCTCTGAACGGTGTGCTTGCGGGTCTTGTGGGAATCACGGCCGGGGCCGACGTGGTCTCTCCGGGAGAGGCGGTCATCATAGGGCTTGTGGCCGGAATAATAGTGGTTTTCGCGGTCAGTTTCTTCGACAAGATAAGGATAGACGATCCGGTGGGAGCGATTTCCGTTCACTTGGTCTGCGGTATATGGGGAACGCTTGCCGTGGGAATTTTCGGAGGACCCGATTTCAGTTTTATGGTTCAGCTTATAGGGGTTCTGGCATACGGTGTCTTCACAGTCGTCTGCGCCTTCATCATCTTCTACGCCATAAAGATGGCTATTGGCATAAGAGTGAGCGAGGAAGAGGAGAGAAGAGGACTGGATATAACCGAGCACGGAATGGAGTCCTATCCGGATTTTCAGGCCACAACGCAGGTTTAATGGCATCAGAACAGGGAAAAAAGAAAGTAATAACTCTTATAGGAGGAGAAAAATGAGAAGTATAGTTTCTAAACTTTCATTGATGATGATTGCGGCGGCTTTGTTGCTCGGGACCCAGTTCGGGGGCCCGAGGGCAAACGCCCTCGATCTCGGAAATCTTGAATCGATTGGACTCGGCTTTTCGCTTGACACGACTTACCAGTATGTTTCGAACGGGGAAGTCGGGGAGGGTATCGTCGAGAGGGGTCTTTATCCCGAGCACAACGATTTTTCGATAGACGCCTTCACTCTTTCGCTTGAAAAGGTTCCAACTGTCGGCGATGGAGTAATGGATCAGGTGGGTTTCAGCGCAGATGTTCTTTTCGGCGAACAGGCTGAACGTCTCGGCTTCGGTTTTAACACCGACGGCGACGGCGCGGTAAGTCCTTATCAGGCTTACATAAACGTGCTTGTTCCATCGGGCGCCGGTGGTCTTAACATCTACGCCGGTCAGTTCACCACGCTTGCGGGCTGGGAACTTATAGAGGCCAAGGACAACACCAACATAACGAGATCCCTGCTTTTTTACAGGATTCCGTTTGCGCACAGCGGTGTTCGGGCCACCTTCAGTGCCGGATCACTTGATTTCGCTCTCGGCTTAAGCAACGACTGGGACGCGGTTGATGATGTGGATGACGGCAAGACATTTGAATCGCAGATTGCGCTTAATTTCGCGAACGACGGCTGGCTCGGTGTTACCGGGTACTTCGGCGATACTGATGGCGATACCAGGACCCTTGTCACGGTTGTTGGGACCGTGACCCTCATGGAGAAGGTCACCTTGATAGCCGATTTCGAGTACACGTCGCATGATGCGGGGGGAGACCGTTGGGGTTTTGCAGGTTATGCGATAGTAAGTCTTGCGGACTCCATGTCACTGGCTCTCAGGGGTGAGTACGTTGATGAGTCGGAAAGAGTCGATACACCGGGCCTTGAGCTTTCCGAGTTCACCTCGACTCTCATATTGACTCCTTTCGAGTCCGTGGGGAATTTCGAGACGAGGCTTGAGTACAGGTATGACATGGCGGACGGCGACGACGCTTATTTTGCCGGCGAAGATAATCAGCACGGATTTGCCGTACAGCTTCTTTACTGGCTTGACGTATAGATAGGGAAAACCAAACACAACGCAGAAGAAAAAAACCATCTCTCCATACCTCTTTTTTCTGTGTTCAGTGGGGCCTCGGTTCTTTAGAAAAGGGCCGGGGCTCCTTTGTTTATGAACGAAGAAGTTTCGTTCCTTGAAACAAAATATTTTCTTCGGGTAGAATTAAAACCCGTTTATTTCTGCCCGGATAGCTCAGTTGGTAGAGCAGAGGACTGAAAATCCTCGTGTCGGTGGTTCGATTCCGCCTCCGGGCACACAATTTTTGCAGTGTTCTCGCGGGGAGAACGGAATTTTTGCATCTCTCCGCTTAAGCGAGAGAGTTTATGCTGAAGACCCTTAATCAAACAGTTGGTGCACTAGTCACTGTCGTGGCTCTTGCCGCTTGTGCTTTTATCCTTTCATGTTCTTCCGAGGCACAGACAAACCCGTGTCCGGGCGGTACCGAGTCTTATACCGAATATAGACTTTTTTCGGGCGGGGGAATGCGGATAATCGTCAAGTCGTGAGTGATCAGCAATGGGATGAGTTCCTCGAGGACACCATAACTGTTGAGTTTCCTGACGGCCTTACCATTCTGGATGCCTATGGGCAGTACACGGATGCCGCTGGAAATCTGATAAAAGAGGATACCAAGGTGCTTATAATCCTTGTCCCGCCAAATGCCGATTCTGCTCCCGGAATAGACAGGATTATTGAAGGATACAAAAGCAGATTTGCTCAGCAGGGCGTCCTGCGCGAAATCAATCCCACCTGTGCATCGTTCTGACCTTTTTGCCTTGTTCCGGCCTTATCCCTTATCTTCTTTCCTTATGTTTTAACTTCCGTATCTAAGGTTGGTCTGACTGGATTGTTTTGTTATGTACATTAGGTTAAAATTAGTACACATAGGACTGTTTTATTCTCGGAGGGATTTTGAATGAATTTTGGAGACTATCTAAAGAGGATAAGGAAGAGAAGAAAGATTACCCAGGAGAACCTTGCTCGATCTCTTGAGGTTTCGAGCGTGTACATACATCAGCTTGAAACCGGAAAGGTCGATGCACCTTCTTTTGACCGTTGCCAGCAAATATCTTCAATCTTGGGGGTCAAGGTTGAGGAAATCTGGAGCGTCTCAAGGACGGAAAGACTCAAAAGATTCATCGAAAAAGAGGCCATATCAGAACAGGAGCTCGAGGTTCTCACAAACGAGGAGAAGATGCTCCTTAAGCTTTACAGAAGTCTTGACGGAGAAATAAAAAAGGATTTTGCCGGAATGGTATTCATGCTTCTCCGACATTCACAGGACAAAAATCTACGCAAGATACTTGAAGAGTTTGTAAAATGCGCCTGAACCAGAAATTTGGACTGCTGTTCAAAATATCAATGGTTGAGCTGGGCATCATAGCCCTTATAGGTGTGGTGTTCTATTTTCAGTTTGATAACGCAAAAAAAGACTTTGTCACCAGAACCAAAGCCATAGCCGAGACTATAGGAGACCAGGCGACCAGTTTCTATCAGGATCACGGAGAGGGGTCTACAAGCGACGAGTTCTATCATTTTCTTGACCAGAGGCTTGGCAGGGAGAAGCTGTTTAACACTTTCGGGGTCTCTCCCAAATTTTTCAGCGTTACTTTTATGAAACAGCCGGAAGACAAGATGGCTTCCGGACACTTTCTGGAAAACACTTATCCGCCCGAGGGATACTCGGTTGAAAAATACGCAGGAAAGATTTCCGTTTCCGTTCCGTTTCTCTCCCCGCAGGTTGATGGGCCGCTCGGCATAGTTAAGATCGATTCCGACACGAAAACATTGATGAAAAAGGTTTTCGCCGACAACTTTCTGCTTTACGTAGCTATTTTAGTGGTGCTAAACAATCAGGCCTTTATTCTTCATCTGTTCTTAAGAAGGAGAAAGGAAGAGATTCCCTTCAGCGAGGGTTATCTCAAGGAACACTCTATAAGCGCACTTAAGCTGATGCACAAGGTGCTTGGAGACATAATAGAAGATCACGCTTCTGAAGATAAAAAGACCGCGGAAAAGAAAACTGCGGATCCAGCGAACGTAATTTCGATTTCAAACGTGGGCACTAAACCGGAAAAATGAAAAAAACCTTCCTGATTACGTCATTATTTGTCCTCGCGGCCTTTGTTCTTACGGCCTGCACCGCGGAGGAATCCGCCGTTGAACTCGACGGGCCGGTTCTCCAGACCGAGAACTTTGACGGAAGCGTGGATTTTAACGGCGCCGTGGTGAACACGGCGAATTTCCCGGTACAGTCAGTTTACGTCGTTATATTCGCAAAGGATTCGGATGGAAACGCCCTTGCCGCGACCTCCGCGCTTGTTGAGGAAGGGGAAAGACTTGATCCGACGGAAAGCTTTTTCTTCACAGCCAGTTTCGATAGCCTTCCCCCGGAAGCCCATTCCAAGGAAGTGCAAATATATTACGATCTTGCGGAAGAGTAGTTTCCAATCCCCGGTTCGTTGATTTCTCCTTTTAAAAAGTTGGCTTTCGGTAGACTTCGTCGCCCAGATTCCCTCCTTGAGGGGGAAGATGCCATCGTTGGGATAGATATAGGTTCAAGTTCCGTCAAGATTGTGGAACTTTCCTACGGGGGTGGAAACTATCGGCTTGAGAATATGGGAGAGGCTATGCTTCCTAGAGATGCAATAGTCCGCAAGTCAATTTCAAGGGGCGACATAGTTTCGGGGGTTGTATCAAGTCTCGTTTCTAGACTCGGCGTGAGAACGAAAAAGGCGGTTATAGGAGTTTCCGGCGAAGCCGTTGCTTTAAAAGTCGTAAATGTTCCCAGAATTTTTCTCAGAGAGGACATGGAAAAACTTGTTCCGGACCTTGTGAGAACCAGTCTTCGCAAAGACGTTAACGGGGTTAATTACAGCTACACTCCGCTTTTCCGCCGCAACGGGAAATCCGAAGAGACCCAGGTGCTGGTTGCGGCAGTTTCGAAAAAAACGGCGCGGGAGTATAAAAGTTCGCTTTTCTCGGCGGGACTCCGTGCCCAGGTAATTGATGTTGACGCCATGGCCCTTTCAAACTGCCATACAGTTTTTTGCCGAGGTCGCGGTCAAAAGGTGGCGCTTGTGAATATCGGAGCGTCAGGGACTAACTTGAGCGTTTTGGATGGTACAGTGCCTTTTGTACTGAAGGATATTTCGCTTGGGGGGCAATGGATTACGCTTCGTTTGATGGAGGAATTCAAAATCACCTACGAGGAGGCGGAGAGAATAAAGTTCAGCCTTAAAGGTTATGGCAGATATGACGAGATAGAAAGTGTTTTCACTGATTTTGTTACTCTTGCCACTGATGAGATAAAGACGGTTCTTGATGAAGCAGGAGACGTAATCGACCGAATAATTCTTTCCGGGGGATCTTCAAGAATAGAAACTCTCGCCGATGCACTTGGAGAGGCCACTGGGGTTCAGGTCGAGATTTCGAATCCTTTTCGGAATATCACCGTTTCGGATTCGCGTTTTGATCCTGAATACATTGAACATCTGGCCCCGAAGATGGCGGTTGCGGTGGGACTTGCGCTGAGGGGTTTGTGAATAGAAGAAAAAACTGGTAAGAAATTCCGCGTACCGGATTAGTTTCTTGAAGGTATAAGGTGGACTATCAGAGAAACCGCAAGCGCAACCGCGCCGACTACCGAGAGAACCTTAAAGTAAAAAGACCAGTCGAGTGAGAATTTGAGGGAAATTCCGAAACCTACGATAAAAAGGACAAGCGCAGTTATGAGGATCCCTCCGAGAATGTTTGTTCTAAGCATAAAAAAACTCCAGAAAGCAGAATTAATAAAAACGGCACTAATTGTATACAAGACCTCGTAAATTTCAATTTTTAAAACAGGGAAGTTCCTGCGGCTGAAAAGCCGGGTTTATATCATGTCAAGCAAAAGGGAATTGCGGATTCTAAAACTGCTCAGCGAAAACAAGGGGAAAAGTCTCTCCGAGGGCAATATTCTCAGGGGGCTTGATATGCCCGAGAGAAAAAGAGCGAAGCTCCGGGCTACGCTGAAGAGTATGGCCTTCGAGGGAAAGATTAAAAGAACCTCCAAGGGTAGCTATCGTCTTCAAAAACATTGGAAAAAGGGTGCTGCGAAAAACGGTCGGCACTTGGATTCTCCTGTATCTCTTCTTAATGGGAACCGCAAGAAAATCGCTCCAACCAGCCTCTCAAACGGTAGCTCCCTGAGGGTTCTGGCCGACTTGAGAGAAACCCCGAGGGGTTTTGTTGCCTGTCCCAGAAAAGCGGAACTCTTCGAGTATGAGGTTGAAACCGGAGGGTGGAAAAAGAGTTTTTCCGACGGGGAACTAGTAGTCATAGAGATTAAGCCGGGGAAACAGTCGGCAACAGTGACCGAGCGCTTGGGGATATCTGGAGAAATTGAAACTGAAAAAAGGGGGATTATCTCCGAGTACGGTCTTGCGAAGGGTTTTTCGCGCAATGTGACAGAAGAAGTCGCGGGTCTAAGCGCGGAATTATCAAACGGCAACCTTTCTTCGAGAGTGAATCTTGAAAAAGAGACTATTTTCACCATAGACGGGGATGACGCAAAGGATTTTGACGATGCGGTAGGCGTAACAAAAATCCGCAGGGGATACAGACTTCGGGTAAGCATCGCGGATGTTTCTCATTACGTGGCTTGCGGAAGCGCGTGTGACGAAGAGGCTGCCCGCAGGGCCACCAGCACCTACCTTTCAGACAGGGTGATTCCCATGCTTCCCAAGAGGCTTTCAAACGATCTTTGCAGCCTGCGTCCCAGAAGAAGACGGCTTACCAAGACGGTCGAGATGGATTTCGATTCCTCGGGAAGGATCAGGGACTCGAGGGTATACAACAGCGTGATAAAAAGCTGTGCGAGGCTTACATACTCCGAAGCCGCGGCCATTTTGGAAGGGAACGGCACTGCTTCATCCTCCCGTGGCAAAAACATCATTTCTTCCCTGCTTTTGATGAAAGAGCTTTACCGCAAGCTCAGGGAGCTTAGGATCGGCAAAGGAGGCCTTGACTTTGATTTTCCCGAGGCCGTGCTGCTTCGCGATTCCAAAGGAGAGGTAAGCGACGTCGACAGGATTAAGCGGAATGTCGCCCATGAGATAATAGAGGAGTTCATGATCATGGCCAACTCCGTTGTCGCGGAGTTTATTTTCAGAAACGGTTTCGAATCGATTTACAGGATTCACGAATCCCCGGACCCGGATTCCATAGAGCAACTGCGTGAAAACCTTCTCAAAATAGGTATCAAGGCAAACTTCGGAGGACAGATTAAGCAGCAGGACATCCAGGCGGTAATGAAAGCTGCTTCGGGAAGAAAGGATCGGGAGCAGATAAACTTTATGATTCTACGCGCGCTCAAAAAAGCTGTTTACTCAACAAAGCATGTTCCCCACTTCGGTCTTGCTATAGACGATTACACCCACTTCACTTCCCCCATAAGAAGGTATCCTGACCTTGTCGTTCACAGGATTATCGATGAAATACTGCAGAAAAGAACACCTTCCTACGATTCCGCCCGTCTCAAGCGGATAGCCGAACGCTGCTCGATTCTGGAGAGAACGGCCGAGGATGCGGAGCGCCAGTTTATGAACCTTGAGACGGCGAATTTCATGAAAAGCCGCGTGGGTGACCTATTTCACGGAAAAATACTGAGCATACACCCCTTCGGGGTTTTCATAGAAATAGAAGAGCACTTCGTCGAGGGGCTCATCCCCGAGCACTTTTACAAGATCAGGGGCAGGAAAAGAAAGTGGTTCGAACTCGGAGAGGAAGTTCGCGTGAAGCTTGTATCAGCGGACACGGAGAGAAGAAGACTTACTTTCAATCTAGCATCCTGACCGTTTTTTTCAGTTAATGGTATCCGGCAAGCGGTAGCTTGTACTTCGTCCGCCGCCAGGGTTCTGAATAAAAATACCGCGTGACTTTAAGTGCTGAATGTCCCGTAACGCTGTATCTGTGGAGCACTTGGCCAGTTTTGCATACTTTGAGGTGTTCATATGCCCTCTAAAATCATGCTCCAGCATACGATTAATAATCAGACGCTGACGTTTGTTGACAGATTGCCGGTTAATCTTTTCCCACAGTTGTGCTTTAAATAACACGGTGCTCAGCGTATCTTCGGCGCTGGCAATTGCGCGACCAAGGCAATCCAGAAACCATTCAAGCCAACCCGTTACCTCCGGCGTGCCGCGTTGCTGTTTTTCCAACTGGTCATAATAATCCTTGCGCTCAGATTCAAATTGCGATGAAAGGCTGTAAAAGCGGTCTCCCATGCCGTCAGCACGCGCCAGGGCCATATCGGCAATCGCTCTTCCAATACGTCCATTACCGTCTTCAAATGGATGAATTGTCACAAACCACAGATGGGCAATACCGGCTCTGAGCACGGGGTCAGTATCATCTTTGCTCTCAAACCATGCCAGAAACCCCGTCATCTCATGTTCAAGGTGCTCTGCGTTTGGAGCCTCGAAATGAACTTTTTCACGTCCTATAGGACCTGAAACCACTTGCATGGGACCGGATTCGACGGAGCGCCAGCCACCAACTGTGATGCGACGCATGCCGCTGCGACCTGTTGGAAACAGTGCCGCATGCCAGTCAAACAATCTGTCTTTTTTTAAAGGTTTGGTAGATTGCTGGGTCGCATCCAGCATCATTTCAACAATACCCTCAATATCTTGGTTCACTGACGTAATGCCGGCGATATCAATCCCTAGTCGGTGAGCGATTGATGAGCGAACCTCTTGTGGGTTCAGATTTTCTCCCTCGATGGCTGATGATTTAACAACATCACTTGTCAGTGTTCCGAGACTTGCTTCTTGCTTGAGTTCGAAACCTAATCCTTCCATTCTGCCTAACAGACGACCCTGACGGTGTCGAATATTGGCAAGCTTGGAAGCGAGTTTTTTGACATCCCAAGTGAAGTTTGGCCAGTTATGATGCTCATGTATCCACATATCATTCACCGCATTGTTTACAGTGATTGTACCTTTTATTTATCGCATAAGCAAGAAAATCGCCGTAAAATATGCGGTGAATAAGATTGCTATTCACCGCATAATAGCATGGATGGTTTTTTTCAGCTCTTCGTATATGACGATTACCTAAGCTTGGATTAGGCGGATATGTTTCGATACGGTTTGCTTTTTCCAAGAATTAAGGTTTGGCCGGCAATACTTGGCTTCCGACGGAGTTTGCTATATCTGGATAGAATAACTCGGGGTGAACTGATGGCGGAGGGAGTGGGATTCGAACCCACGAGGGCCAAAAAGACCCCACTGGTTTTCGAGACCAGCGCCTTAAACCGCTCGGCCATCCCTCCCCCGACACGCAAAACAGGCTACCGAAGCCCGAAGAGCAAGGCAACATCCCCCGGAAAGTTTTGTTATTAACGCCTCTGTGTAAAATTAAGCGGATATGATTGAAAGCTACTTTACCCCTGAGGCTGCAGAGTTCATCAGGGAGGCAATAACTGAGGCCTATGGAAACGAGGTCTTTTTCGTCGGCAAGGTAAACGAAAGCTCTCTGGTCTGCGATGTAAAAGTCCTTGCACGCGGCAACCGCCAGGCGGTTCCGGCCATCCTTGACGCGGCGAAAACGGGGAATGTCGTCGTGCATAATCATCCCTCGGGCAATCTCGAACCTTCACCTCAGGACGTGGCAGTCGCTTCGGCTTTCGGAAACAAGGGCGTCGGTTTCTACATAGTGGACAGCGAGGTCGAGAAGGTGTACGTAGTTGTTGAGCCTTTTGTTCCGGGGGAAGCGGTACGTGTTGACAATGAATCCGCGAGGGAATATCTTCTGCCTGCGGGTCCCGTGGCCCGTGTCTTGGGAGAGAAATACGAGCACAGGGATGAGCAGCTGGAAGTTCTCTCAAACGTAATTGACGCATTCAATGACGAGCACCTCTCAATGATAGAGGCCGGTACGGGCACCGGAAAAACTCTTTCCTACCTCATACCTTCCATTCTCTGGTCAATTAGCAACAGTGAGAGGGTTCTGGTCTCAACAAACACCATCAATCTTCAGGAACAGCTGATAAACAAAGATCTTCCCCTTCTTCGGGATCTTTTCCCGAAGAAATTTGATTACTCTCTCGTTAAGGGAATGAGAAACTACTTCTGTCTTCTCCGCGGCGAAGCCGTTGGGCAGGATCTTTTCGATTTTATAGACGACGGGGAAAGAGGCTCCATGAAGGATGTGCTTGAGTGGGCCGAGACCACTTCGGACGGCTCACTTTCCGATCTTGCGTTTACACCCCCTGACGATGTGTGGGACAGGGTGTCTGCGGAAAGCGAAAGCTGCCCGGGGAGCAAGTGCCCCCATTATTCGAGCTGCTTTTTCTTCAAGTCGCGGAGGGAGCTCTCGAGGGCGTCGGTGCTGGTTGCCAACCACCACATGCTTTTCTCCGATATTGCGATAAAGGGGACTGCGGGACCCGATTCGGATTTCGGGATAATTCCCCGCTACGCGAAGGTCGTTTTTGATGAGGCGCACAATATCGCCGAGGCGGCCACTTCGCATTTCAGTCTGAAACTTAGCAAGCACGGGATTGCGAAGACGCTTTCAAAGCTTCGTTCCCGGAAAAACAGGGACAAGGGGCTTGTATCCTACATCTCGCACCTTGCACAGAAAGAAAAAGATTCCACCCTCAGGGAGGTTTTCGAGCGCTCGGGCGGCGGGCTTGCGAGGGCCGTGGAGCGTATAGAGGTCGTAAGCGAAGAGGTCTTTAATTCGCTTTACGGTTTTGGGGTGGAACTCTCGGGTGAGACAGCGATAAGCCTGAGGCTGACAGAAGAGGTTGTGCGGCACGAGAAATGGCCTGCCGTTGAGGAACGCTTCGGGGGGCTTGAAAAATCCCTCTTTTCGCTTGAAAACGAGATTGCCCACCTGCTGGGAGTAGTCGAGGGCTCACCGCACGCGGATTCCCACATAAAACTCACCGCTGAACTTGGAGGCATCGCTAAGAGATCCCTTGCTTTCCGCGAAGCCATAGGAAGGTTTTTTGGCGAGCAGGACGAGAGCTATATAAGGTGGTTTGAGGGGAACCGCAGAAGGGCGGCGATTTTCTGCTCCATCAACCTCTCTCCGCTCGATGTATCCAAGGAGCTTTCGGAAAAGCTCTACTCGAAGACCAAAACCGTCGTTATGACTTCTGCGTCGCTTGCCGTGGATAAGAATTTCGATTTTCAGAGGAAAAACATCGGACTTTCGGATAATGAAAGATTCAGGGGGCTTATTGTTGATTCACCGTTTGATTTCCGAACGCAGTCCCTGCTGCTGGTCCCGTCGGATATGCCCGAGCCCGGGCGCGAGGACTACGAAGATTCCCTTGCGCAGATACTCTCAGACTCGATCTCTGTAACGAACGGAAACGCCCTGGTACTTTTCACCTCTTATTCCTCGCTTAACAGGGTTTATGAAAAGACGGGAAAAATTCTTGAGAGCATCGGGACCGTTCCGGTCAGTCTTTTCAAGCAGGGGGAAATGCCTAGGGGCCTGCTGCTTGAAAAATTCAAAACGCTTGGGAACTCGGTGCTTTTCGCAACCGACAGCTTCTGGGAAGGAGTAGACATTCCCGGGGATTCTCTGAAGATGGTCGTTATATGCAGACTTCCTTTCAAGGTTCCCACGGACCCGGTTACGGAGGCGAAAATCGAGTACATGGAAAAACAGGATATAGATTCGTTTCGCGAATACATACTTCCCCATGCGGTACTCAGGTTCAAACAGGGCTTCGGGAGACTCATACGCACCAAGACGGACCGTGGTGTTGTTATGGTTCTTGACAGGCGCATCGTGTCGAAATACTACGGGAAATTCTTTATCAACTCCGTTGCGGGGAGCGGCTTTTTCTGCGCGAAGACGGAACAGATACTCGGACGGATGCGGGATTTTTTCTCTGAGGAGCGAGAGCACTGAATTTCTTACATGTATAGAGCGGAAAACGGCGAAAAGGAACGGCTGGAAAATGTTTTCAGAAGACTAAGCAGATCCCGGTTCCGTTCTGGGTTCAGGCTGAATGCCAAGGAGACGTTTTATCTCAGGCAAAAAGGGCTCCCCGAAGTGCTTTCGCACGGAAGGGATTTTCTTGAAAAAAGGCTTGCCCCCGCTTTGCCCCCTAACGACGGGAAGCAGACTCCATGGGGCGGACATCCCGTGTTTCGCGCCCAGCACGCCACGGCCACATGTTGTCGGAGCTGCCTAGTAAAGTGGCACGGCATCCCTAAGAAAAGAAAGCTTACGGAACAGGAAATTGATTATATTCTTCTGGTAATTGAGATGTGGCTTTCGGCTCAGAGCGGTCCGCAGGAGTGATTTCCAAAAAAAAATTGTTTTATGTTAGAATATCGGGAGATATAAAAGATTTTATGTTACGGAGCTAGAAAACATGGATGAAGAAACGCAAACTCTGCCCAAACTTGTAGCGGATGAGATCGACGAATTCGAACAGCAGGTCTCCGACTACATGAACGGGAAGATAAGCGAGGTTAAATTCCAGAAGATAAGACTCCAGCTGGGGGTGTACGCACAGCGCCAGGAAGGAGTCCAGATGCAGAGGATAAAGATTCCCTACGGGAAACTGAGTTCCGCTCAACTGAGAAAACTCGCGGACGTTTCGGACAAGTACGCAAGTGGCTTCTTTCACCTTACGACCCGCCAGGACGCTCAGCTTTACTACGTCAACCTTGAAACAGTTCCCGACATGATGAGGGATCTTGCAAGTGCGGGGATCACAACTCGTGAGGCCTGCGGCAACACAATAAGGAACGTCACGGCTTCCCCGATAACCGGGGCTTCGCCTACGGAAACCTTTGACGTGACTCCTTACGCCGAGGCGTTTAAGCAGTTTATGCTCCGAAACCCCATATGCCAGAACATGGGAAGGAAATTCAAGGTCTGCTTTGAGAGCAATCCGGATGTCGACAACGCGGGAATCCGCATCCATGATCTGGGCTTTCGCGCCAGAGTAAGGGAAGAGGATGGAAAGCACGGCTTTCAGGTCTACGTCGGTGGGGGGCTCGGCGCTTCGCCTTCGCTCGGACATCTCTGGACGGAGTTCATGCCGGTTGAGGAGATGATACCTTTTTCGGCTTCGGTAGTCAGGATCTTTGACAGGTACGGCGAGAGAAAGGTTAGGATGAAGGCCAGAATGAAGTTTCTTGTGAGGAAACTTGGCTTTGAGAAGTTCAGAGAGGTAGTCGAGCAGGAAAGGGCTTCGCTTGAGGTCGATCCTTCGTGGAACGACTATCTTGAGGCAATCGACTGGGAGCACGAAACTCCCAAGCCGAACGGACACGATCTTCCGGACGCTCCTGGCTGGGTAGAGGATGACCCGGATTTTGCGGAGTGGCGCCAAAAGAATGTTTCCCCGGCGGGGGTCGAGGGATATTCAATCGTTAACGTGAGAGTGCTTCTGGGAGACGTTCCGGCCGATACCGCAAGAGCGCTTGCGGACATGATAGACACCCATGCAGACGGTTCCATACGGATAACTATCCAGCAGAATTTCGTGATTAGGTGGGTTCCCGATCAATCCATTCCCTCGCTTTACGCCGACCTTAAAGATGCGGGCATTTCTGATTCGGGCGCGGACACTTTCGAAGATGTAACCGCCTGCCCGGGCGCCGATACCTGCCGTTTGGGCATCACTTCGGCCAAGGGCCTTGCGACGAAGCTTACCAGCATGATGGATAACGGTCTTGGAAAATACAAGGAGACTCTTGGGGATCTCAGGATCAAGATATCCGGCTGCCCCAACGCTTGCGCTCAGCATGTTTCGGCCAGCATAGGGTTCCAGGGAGCGTCCATCACCAGAGAAGGTAGAAGCGTTCCTGCCGAGATGCTTTTCCTCGGCGGAGGATTATACGGAGACGACTCGCGCCTTGCTATGCCAGTCACCAAGATTCCGACCAGAAACGCTCCCAAGGTTGTCCAGAGACTGCTTGAGATATACGAGAGGGAAAAAGAAGATGGCGAGCATTTCGACCTCACGATGAAAAGGCTCGGCGCCAAGTACATCAAGGAAGCGGTCTCCGAGTTCAACGAGATTCCCAAGTACGAGGATGATCCTGATTTTTACACCGACTGGGGACACGAAGAGAAAAAATTCGCCGTTCAGCAGGGAGTAAGAGGAGAGTGCGCGGGGGTTACAGTCGAGGAGAAAATCCCGGTCTTCTCAGACGCAGAAAGGCGTCTTGAGCAGGCCCAGGCTCTTTTTCTCCACGGCGACTACGAGGCATGCATAAACGAGCTTTATCTGGCATGCTCCGACAGTGCCCACGTTCCTCTCTACACCAAGCTTATCGATCCGTTCACTCCGGAGCAGACGATATGGGAGTTTGAAAACCTTATCGTGAGAACCGGGGAGACCGATGAGAAATGGCTTGATGTCTCGCGCAAGTTCAGCGAATACAGGGACGGAGAGACCTCGGCATCAAAAGCTATAGAATTCCTTGAAATCGCCAAGAGTTTCCACTCTGACTGCGAGAAGGTTCAGGAGCAGTTGACTGCGTAAAGCTGGTTCAGGTGTGGCTTAGTAGCCTCCGGTTATATACTTCTTAAGCGCCTCGATCTCGAATTTCTGACGGGAGATAATGTGGTTTATGATGTCGCCGCTTGTCACCATCCCGCAAAGCTTCCCATCTTCTATTACCGGAAGGTGCCTTATCTTGTTTGCCGTCATGATAGCCATGCTTTCCTGAATCGGGTCGTCTGGCGAACCGTAGATCACATCCCTGATCATGAGTTCGCTTATTTTCGTGTTCGCCGATGACCTTCCCTGAAGGATAACCTTCCTCGCGTAGTCGCGCTCGGAGAATATTCCGACGACCTTTTCTCCGTCAAGCACGAGCAGAGCACCTATTTCCTTTTCCGCCATCATCTGAAGGGCTTTATACACGGTTTCATCCGGTCCTATCGACCATACGCTGCTGCCCTTGTGTGTAAGTATGTGTCTTAGATTCTCCATGATGTACTCTGTCTTTTACGTTTCACAACCTATGTTATCAAGTATATAAGTTTCTTTGCGGCAAAACAAACGGTATATGCCCGGAAGGCGGGAGTGGCCGAAGCGAGCTGGGGGTATCGGGAACCGACACTTGCTTTTCGTAGTTGCCTTCAGGATATTTCGTCTCTTTTTTACAGTATCCGGCAATTATTCGTATAGTATTATGTCTGTGTTAATTGTCAGGGTATGCGGGATGACTTTGCTGACTCTTTTTCGAAATGGGTAAGACTGAAGAACTTAAAAAGGCCGCGGGCGTAAGAGCCGTCGATTTCGTGCGTGCGGGAATGCTTGTCGGACTCGGCACCGGGTCGACTGCGGAGTTTGCTATCGAAGAGCTCTCAAAGCGGATAAGAGACGGCCGGATTTCGGACATATCCTGCGTTCCAAGTTCCGAGAGAACGAAAAATTTCGCCGAGGCCATGGACCTCGACCTCGTTGATCTCGATTCGGCAAGAAGGATTGACATTACTATTGACGGAGCGGATGAAATCGATTCCGATTTTAACCTGATAAAAGGGGGTGGAGGAGCCCTTTTAAGGGAGAAGGTTCTCGCCCAGAACAGCAAAAGAAACATAATCGTCGCTGACGAATCGAAGCTCTCGCGGCGGCTTGGAGAGCGTTTTCCCGTTCCCGTCGAGGTGCTTCAGTTTGCCCTTGAAGCTGAAAAGGACTACCTCGAGAGTCTTGGAGGAGAGGTCCGCTTGCGACTCGCTCGCGACGGTTCCCCGTTTTTGACAGATCAGGGCAATCTTATTGTCGACTGGAGCTTTGGAGAGATGGACGACCCCTCTTTTTTCGCCGACCGGTTGTCTGCAAGGGCCGGGATAGTCGAGCACGGTCTTTTCATAGGTACCGCAAGCGATGTCATAGTAGCTTTCTCCCAAGAAGTGAAGCACTTTGTGACAATCTCGGAGGCTTAAGGTTTCCTGAGGATCGTGACGAATATGACCATGGCGGCAACCGAACTCGCAAATTTAAGTGAATTACTTAATTTATTTTTGGTTTTTGCCGCGGATGGTCAATCTTTTTAGTTGCGTTTGCGGTGGAGAGGATCAGACAAAAAACCGGGCGATTCTCTGTATGCTCTCTGAGACATCAGACGTAATGCCGATTCTTACAATGCCCCTTCCCATCTCGTCAAGAGACTTGAAGTCTCCCGTGGCCTGAGCCGTTTTGAGTACTTGGAAGGAGAATACTGATTCTGCGGAACCGACATCATCAGGTATGCACAGGTCGTTTTCGTTCTCGCTTACGATCTGAATGAAAAATCCTTCTCCCGAGTCTCCTTTGTGAAGTTGGCCTGTTGAGTGGAGAAATCTCGGGCCGAAACCCAGAGTTACGGGCACGGATGATATACTTTCGATCTGTGCGCGGAGGGAAAGAAGCTCTTTTGAGTTTTTTTCTGCAGGGTCTACGTAGGCCTGAATCGATATGTAACCTCTTTTTTTTGAAGAGATGATATCTCTTAGTTGCTCTGGGGATTCTATTTTTCTGTTACTTGAGAAAACAAGCCCGTTCTTGGAAAAATCGGGTTCTTTGGATTCAAGTTTCCCCGTTTCCCTGTAGAGCCTGAGAAAACTTCTTGCAAAGGTTTTTGCGGATTCGACATCGGGCTGGTCAAAGGGATTTATTCCCATTATGCTTCCGGCAAGTGCGACGGCAAACTCAAAACGGAAGAGCTCTGCGGCTATCTGGTCGGGACTGTCAACTACTATCTTCACGAAGGGAATCTTGGAGTTCTTGATGCGCGAGGCGACCATATGCACAGTTCTGTCTTCCCTCAGGGAAAGAAGAATGTATGCCCTGTCATCTCCGGGCTGTGGACAATCCGAGACCTCTTCGTCAAGCAGCGGAAGGATGCCGACGCCGTTTTTTCCGGTACTTTCGGCGATCAGTTGCTCCACCCAGTAGCCGAAAGGAAAAAGTTTTTCGGAAAAAACAAAACCCAGCTTGTCTCTTCCTTGTTCGGCCATGACCCCGAGAAATGTCCCCAGGCGAAAGGATGGACTCTCATGGTATTTTCCTCCGACTGAGTTTTCGAGTTCAAGCAGCACGGAAAAGGCCGATTGAAGTATCTTGCGTATATTGACTCCCGCAAGGGATGCGGGAACGAGGCCGAAGTAGGAAAGCGCGCTGAACCTCCCGCCGACATTCGGATCGTTGATAAACACCCTGCTAAAACCATGTTTGTCGGCTGTTTTGATCAGTCCTGAGCCAGGATCCGTTATGCAGATGAAATGTTCTCCCGGGGCCCCGGTTTTTCTCTCGAGTTCGCCGTAAAAGTATTTCATGAGGGAAACGGTTTCCACGGTCGAACCTGATTTTGAGGAGACTACGAAGAGAGTTCTAAGAAGGTCTATGCTTTCCCGGGTCTTAAGAATGAAGTCGGGATCCGTAGTGTCAAGAAGAGTGAGGCGCAAAAAGCCGTCGCGGAGGGTGAATATGTTTCTGAACACCTCGGAAGAGAGACTTGAGCCCCCCATGCCTAAAACAACAACTTCGGTGAACCCTTTTTTCCTTATCGATTCTGAGAAGTCGTCTATTTCATTTATTACCGCGAGCATCTGCTTCGGAAGATGGACCCAGCCGAGGCGATTCGTGATCTCGGAAGGATTATCTGCCCAGAGCAGGTGATCGTATTCGAAGAATCTTTCGGCAAAGCGGTTTTTCTCAAGTTCGAGGAGTTGGGATTGGATTATGCTTCCGTAATCGCCCGCGTATTCGGTGTAGTTTGGTGACTCCGAACCGGCTTTGTTTTCAGTGGACACGGCACTAGTTACCAAGCAGCTTGAGGCATTCCTTTAGGATGGTGTCCGCGTTAAAGCCGAAGTTGTTCATCACGTCTTGGTATGGCGCGGACTCTCCGAAGCAGTCTATTCCGTAGACCTTGGCATCGGGACCCGATCCCGTGAATTTTTCCCATCCGAACGTTGCTCCGGCCTCGACACTTAGCCTTGTTTCGACAGAAGGCGGCAGGATGCTGTCTTTGTACTTCTGGGGCTGAGCTTCGAAAAGACTCCAGCACGGGAGGCTCACGACTCTCGGATTTTTCTCCATCTCGCGCAGTTTTTCATAAACTTCGAGACAGATGTGAACCTCAGAACCCGTGGATATCAGAATGATGTCAGGTGTGCCCTTTGAGTCCGCAAGTACATAACCCCCCGCGAGCGCTCCATCGGCCGCGGCGTAGCGGTCCCTGTCTATTATCGGAACGTTCTGTCTTGTGAGAACGAACGCGGCGGGACGATCAGAAAGCCCCATCACGTGTTTCCAAAGAATCGCAAGCTCGTTCGCGTCGCAGGGACGGATGACATCGATATTGGGTGTGACTCTGAGGGCCGCCAGATGCTCTATGGGTTGATGAGTGGGTCCGTCCTCGCCAACTCCTATGCTGTCATGAGTGAAAATGTAGATTACGGGAAGTTTCATCAGCGCCGCAAGTCTTATCGAGGGTTTCATGTAGTCGGCAAACACAAAGTAGGTCGAGGCGTATGCTCTGAGTCCGCTGAGACACATGCCGCTTGCTATCGCGGCCATTGAATGTTCCCTGACTCCGAAATGAAAGTTTCTTCCCTCGCGGTCCTCGGCGGAAAAGCTCGTCGTACACTTAATATAGGTTTTAGTTGAGGAGCCTACATCCGCGGCACCGCCCATGAACCACGGCACTTTTTTTCCTATGGCGTTAATTATGCTTGAGTTCGCGGAACGGGTAGCAACCGGATCTGCGGGATAGGGAAAAGACGGGATATCGCTGTCCCACCCCTCAGGCAGCTTCTTTTTATCAAGCATCTCAAAGTCGTGAGCAAGTTCCGGATATTCGTTTGAATACTTACTGAAATTCTCCTTCCAGGCCGCTTCGGCATCGTTTCCTCTGGCGACTGCTTCTTTCATGTAGGAGAGAATCTCTTCGGGGACGTGAAAGTTCCCCGGGGCGTCCCATCCGTAAAATTCCTTCGCCAGCCTGACTTCCTCCTCTCCAAGCGGCGATCCGTGGGCCTCGCACGTGTTCTGCTTGTTGGGGCTTCCGTAGGCTATCTGGCTTTTCAATATTACAATGGAAGGCCTTTTGGTTTCGGATCGTGCACGATCTAGGGCTTTTTCAATTTCCTCAAGATTGTTTGCATCCGAGACTTTCTCCACGTGCCAGTTGTAGGAACCAAACCGCATTTCCGTGTCCTCGGAATACGCAAGCGAGGTGCTGCCCTCGATAGTTATACTGTTGCTGTCGTATATCCAGATCAGATTTCCAAGCCCCAGATGTCCTGCTATGGATGCGGCTTCTGAGGAAATTCCTTCCATCATGTCCCCGTCGCTGCAGATTGAATACACATGATGATTTATTATGTCGTAGCCGGGACGGTTAAAGTGCTCCGAAAGCCATTTGCTTGCTATGGCCATTCCAACCGAATTCGATACTCCCTGCCCCAGAGGCCCTGTAGTAGTCTCGACTCCAGCCGTGATTCCCACTTCGGGATGACCGGGACAGCGGCTGTGGAGGCTTCGGAATTTCTTTATATCGTCAATCGGGATGTCGTATCCGTTTACGTAAAGGGCGGCGTAGAGAAGCATGGAAGCGTGACCGGCGGAAAGGATGAAGCGGTCGCGGTTGGGCCAACTCGGGTTCTCTGGATTGTGCCTTAAGAACTTGTCGAAAAGTACGAAAGCCGTGGGAGCCAGAGCCATCGGGGTTCCCGGATGGCCGGACTTCGCTTTTTCCACGGCGTCCATCGCAAGCGTTCTTATACAGTTGATTACAAGGTTCTCCAATTCTTCATCCTCGGGGAGAAATCCGTACGCAAACATTAAAGATCCGCGGCAGCGCGCGTCGGATTCATATGAAACGACGGCCGGGGTTTCGCTTTCGCGGGCCGTTTTTAAATTTACTTATAATAAACAATGGGAATAATATATCAACATATACTCAGAGGCGGTTTTTGCAGCGTGTGCTATATGAAAACCGTTGTTTCCCGTGTGAAATGAAAAAGACAGCTTTGGTTACAGGCGGGGCGGTGAGAATAGGAAAGGAGATATCCCTGAATCTCGCCCGGAAGGGCTACTATATCGCCCTTCACTACAATTCCTCCGAAAAAGAGGCCCTGGCTACAAGGGAGCTTATTCTCAGGACCGGTGTTGAATGCGAGCTTTTCAGGTGCGACCTTTCATCACCTGATGACGCAAAAGAGCTTGTCCCGAAAGTCACGGAAAGCTTCGGGGGGCTATGTGTTCTTGTTAACAACGCCTCAATTTTCGAGAATGTCGGATTCCGTGACGTGACCCCCGAATTTCTTGAAACCGATATGGCTACAAACTTCAAGGCACCTTTTTTCCTCTCCCAGTCTTTTTCCACTGAGACAAGCGGAGGGCTTATCGTTAATTTCCTTGACACGAGAGTCAGAAAAAATTCCGTTGAGCATTTTTGCTACAACCTGAGCAAGAAATGCCTTTATCACTTGACGAAAATGCTCGCAAGAGAACTCGCTCCCGATTTTCGGGTAAACGCCGTGTGCCCAGGGGCCGTTCTCGCTCCCCCGGGGTTCGGGGATGACTATCTTCACAAGATGGCGCGGGGAGCTCCGATGAAGCGTCCGGGCTCTGTTGAGGATATAATTAGCGCGTTTAACTATCTTTTGGAGAATAATTACGTCACCGGAGAGTGTCTTTTCGTTGACGGAGGCATGAGCCTTACCTGATAAGATGATAATAAAGATCGAAAACCTGAGACTTCGCACTATAATAGGGGTTTATGACTGGGAGAAGGAGAACCGCCAGGACCTGATCATAAACGTCACCATCGATTTTGACGGACGCAAGGCCGTCGAGAGCGACGACATAGATGATACTTTGGACTACAAGGCCATAAACAAAAAGATCATAAGCTTTGTGGAGACAAACGATTTTAACCTGCTTGAGAGAGTCGCCGGGGGTATATGCGATATAGTTTTTGAGGATCCGGCGGTGAGGTGGGCGTCGGTGAAGGTGGAGAAGCCCGGGGCACTTCGCTTTGCTGACTCCGTTTCGGTGACCGAGGCGAGGGAAAGGTAAGCGGGACAGGTGCCGTCTTGCCGGTTTTCTCGGAGACGCAGCGCGGAAGACTTTTCCGCGGTTTTTTAAACCATACTTAACATTCAGCAGGCTAGATGTAAAATACGGTTCCGATTAGGCGCGTATGCCAGCTTAGGTGGCTGAGTGAAATTTGGTCTTGTGGTCTGGGGACCGGTTTGTGAGTGCAAGGAGAAGATATCAGGGCATGAATACGGTTATTATCGGAGTCGGTTCAAACATAGACGCCGAGAGGAACGTAAGTGTCGCCAAACGAATGCTCGGGGAGAAACTCAGGGTTCTCGGAGAATCGAAGTTCGTGAGAACCAAGCCCATAGGATCCCGTGAGCAGCAGGATTTTCTAAACGGTTCCTTGCTGATAAAAACCCGTCTTGGCTGCAAGCAACTGAAAACCCTGCTCAAGGGAGTAGAGGTTTCCCTCGGGAGAGGTGTCGGGGAGGATCGCTACGGCCCGAGAAAAATGGACCTAGATATACTCGTATGGAACGGAGAGATTGTCGACCCCGACGTTTACCAGCGGGAATTTCTTCGCCGTTCCGTGATCGAACTTTGTCCTGAACTTGAAAAAACTTTGAAGGAGGGGCGAGGTACTGTCTGAAGAAACTGAAATTCTAGAAGGCGTCGCGCTTAAAAAGTTTCTCTTAAAAAACGACATAAAAACCGCCGTTTCTAGGCTCGCCAAGCAAATTTCGGGGGACTACGAGGGAAAAACTCCCGTTGCGGTCTGCGTTCTTAAAGGGGCGCGTCCTTTTTTTGAAGACCTCCTGGCGCAGATAACCGTGATGGTCGAAAGGCAGTTTCTCAGGGTTTCAAGTTACAGAGAGGGAACGCGGCCTAGGCGCCTCAAGCTCTTGAGGGATATTGAATGCGAAGTGGAGGGCAGGGACGTTATAATAATTGAAGATATAATTGACACTTCGGAGACGGCGAAGTTTATCCTGCAGCACATAGAGTCTAAAAACCCGGATTCGCTTCGGATATGCGCGCTTATAGACAAAAGAGGAAAGGGCGCGACGGGTTCAGAGCCCGATTACACGGGTTTCCAGGTGGATGAAGGGTTTCTCGTGGGCTACGGAATGGACTACATGGAAAAGGGAAGATCGCTTGAGGATATATACCTGCTTCAGGAATAACTTAATTTTTGCTCCCGACAAAGAGCTACGGAGACGGACATGGCGAAAGCAGAAGGCATAAGTTGGGATCTCTCGGACCTTTACGAAGGAATTTCCGACCCACGCGTGGAGAAGGATTTCGAGAGGATATCGGCGCGTGCGGACAGATTTGAAAAAAAGTACAGGGGGAAAATAAAGTCTCCTTCGCTCACCGCCGGGAAGCTCGCGGGAGCGGTGAAGGAGCTTGAGCGCTTGTCGGAAGGAATCGGAAAGATACTTTCCTTCGCTCACCTTCTTTTCGCGGCCGACACCCGGGACCCCAAAAACGGTGCCTTTCGCTCATCAATGCAGCAGAAGGCGACGGAAGTTCAGAAAAAGCTCATTTTCTTTTACGTTGAATGGGTTTCGGTTCCGAAGAAAAGAGCGAAGAAACTTCTTAATAACCCGAAACTTTCGGAATACAGGCATTTTCTCGAGCAGGAAAGACAGTACAGAGACCACACTCTCTCGGAAGCCGAGGAAAAGATACTTCAGGAGAAGTCAAACACCGGGCAGAGGGCGTTTTCAAGGCTTTTTGACGAGGTCGTGAACAATATCCAGTTTCGTGTGAGGCTCTCGGGCAAGATCGAAAGGCTGAACCAGTCCCGGACCCTCTCGCTTCTTTACGACCCGGACAGAAAGAAAAGAAAGGCAGCCTGGTCCGGTCTCACAAGGGGGCTTAAAGAGAACTCCCATGTGCTTACCTACATATTCAACACGCTTGTAAACGACCACTCAATAAATGACAGGCTTAGAAGCTACGAGGATCCTATGTCGGCGCGTCACCTTAGCAACGAGATATCCCACAGTGCCGTGGAAGCCCTGCTTGAATCGTGCGAGCGAAGTTTCGGATTCGTAAAGCGCTACTACGGACTCAAGGGAAAGCTTCTCGGGTACCGAAGATTCTACGACTACGACCGCTATGCTCCCCTGGGTTCGGAGAGGGAGCAGGTCCCATGGGACAGGGCAGAGGAAATCGTGCTTTCTTCGTTCGGTGAATTCTCATCCGAGATGAAAAAGACCGCGTCTTTGTTTTTCGAGAAAAACTGGATAGACGCCGAGCTTCGGGACGGGAAAAGAGGAGGCGCTTTCAGCCACGGTACGGTTCCCGGCGTTCACCCCTATGTTTTTATGAACTACACTGGGAAACCGAGAGACGTGATGATTCTGGCTCACGAGCTAGGCCACGGCGTGCACCAGTATCTTTCGAGACGACAGGGTTATTTCCAAGCCCACACGCCCCTTACCACGGCTGAGACCGCAAGCGTCTTTGCGGAAATGCTCGTGTTTCACCGCCTCAAGGAGGAAGAGACGCGAAGGGAAGGCAGGATGGTTCTGGTAGCGGAAAAACTCGAGGACATAATGGCCACGGTCTTCAGACAGGCGGTGCTTACAAGGTTTGAGCAGAGCCTGCACAGCGAAAGAAGAGATCAAGGGGAGCTTACGACCGCAAGAATAAGCGAACTCTGGATCGAGGCTAACCGCGAGATGTTCGGAGATTCCGTTACCCTGACTGAGAACTACGCTTACTGGTGGCTTTACATTCCTCATTTCATACACTCTCCCTTTTACTGCTACGCATATTCCTTCGGCGAGTTGCTCACCCTGGCTCTTTACGGAATGTTCTTGGAGCGGGGAAAGTCTTTTGTACCCGGTTACATGGAGCTTCTTCGGTCCGGGGGAAGCGCCTCGCCCGCAGAGCTTCTCTCTGGAGTGGGGGTGGATATAAACAACCCCGGTTTCTGGCAGACGGGACTTGACGTGATAGGTGCGATGGTGGACGAGGTTGAGGAACTCGCAGAGCAGTCCGGACTCGACTGAGGGTTTTTACCGGGAGAGAGAAGAGATTTTCTCGTATTCGCTTACGATCTTGCTCACAACCGAGTAGTGAACTGAGACCGCGTCGGCAACCTCTCTCAGCGTGTAGTCCCCCGTAAGGTAGGTTTTAGCTATCGCTTCCTCTCTTGAGTGTCCGCTTCGCATGAAACCGTCTATCATGCCCGGTACGGGTTTTGTGAGCTGATACTTGGGAATATCCTTTGACCGCGAGTCCCTCTTCGTTTTTTCCTGCACAAGCTCTATGAATCCATCATCGCCGAGATATATCTGCTTTCGGGCTTCCGAGATCACGTCGCGCGAACTATTCTCTTCGAGAAACTCATCAAAGGCGCTTATATCCGAAGAGAATCCTTCTGAGAACCACTCGAGGTCTATGTATCCTGGCGCTTCATCCTTTCCATAAAGGTACCTGCAGCTGCTCCATTTGAACTGGTTGGAATGTTTTACGAAGCCGGCTCGAAGGGGTAGAAGAAAGATATGGGCCATAAGGGGTAGAAGATATTTCTCCCTCTGGACAGCTATGGATTTATATCTTCCCCGGAAAACGTGACCGTCTGTATCGTGCAGCCTGTTTGAACGCTGGGTATAAACGCCGTTTAGCTGTCTTATGGCTTTTGAGAGGTTGGGTTTCGGGGTCTCAATGACCAGATGATACCCGTCGGACATGAGGCAGTAGCCAAAGCAAAGGCATCCGAACCTTCCGCATACCCCCTCGAGGATTTCTATCCAGGCGTTGCCGTCGGCTGAGTTCTGAAAGACGCTCTGCCCTCTGTTCCCGACCGAGGAGACGTAATAGACGGCCCCTGCGTATTCCGGTCTTAGCGGTCTTGCCATGGAAGGAATTATAATGAAGACAGGAAATTATGTCAAGACCTGACCCTTAAGCCCGGATTGTTCTCTCAAGGGGCAAGCGCTTTCATTGCAAAAGCTGTCTGCTCTCTCGAAGCGTTGTAGGGAAACATGAGAATGGGAAGATCAGAGCTCTCGGCGAACTCCCCGAGCTTTGCTCTTCCCTCCTCCGGGGAACCGCTCACGGAAACAAGATCAAGCAGTTCGTCACTTATGCTTTTTATGGCTTCCGCTCTGTTTTCCCGCCAGAGGTTTTTCGCCCTGTCCGCTTCCTCCCCGAATCCGTAACTGCTTACGAGCTTGTGGTAATAATCTCCCATGGAGCATACATAAAGGGCCACGAACTCCCTTACGATTTCTCTTGATTCGCTTCGGTCCTCGGAAACCATCGCCGGAATAAACGGGGCCACGGTTATTTTTCTTCCGCCGGAAGCGAGCACCTTTTTTCTTTCGTTAATAAGGCTCACGGGGCAGAGATAGGGAATCCAGCCGTCAGCGACCCGGGAGGTAAGCTCGATGTTTCTCGGTCCCATGGAAGCAATATATATGGGAATCTCGCTTCGCCGGGGCTTAAAAAGAAGCCTGAAGTTTTTAAGCCTGAAAATCTCCCCCTCATAGTCGACCCTCTTTCCCGCGAGGACCGTCCTTATTATCTCGACGCACTCAAGCGTCCGTCTCAGGGGCCGCTCGAATTTCGTGCCGTGCCAGTATTCGTTGAGGTAAACGCTGCTTATCCCGAGTCCGAGGATGAATCTTTCCCCGCAGTACTCATCCACGGTGGCCGCCGTCTGCGCTATGAGTGCCGGAGACCTGCTGTAAACGGAGATGATACCGGTGGCCAGATTTATCCTTTCTGTGACCGCCGCCATGTGGGATATTAAGGAAAATGCGTCCCGTCCCCACATTTCGGGAACCCAGATGGAGTGATAGCCCAAGTCTTCTGCCAGTTTCGAAAAATAGGTGAGATCATCTTTTTTTACGTCGGCCCAGTACGGTACGACAATTCCGGTAATAGACAACTGGTTCCTCCCAAGTGCTGCGGATTTGCTCAGATTCATTCTACTTGAGAGCGAAGACCGTGAGAAGCGCGGAGCATCTAGGGTTCTTATTTTTGCTTCCGGGTACCGGTTCTCCTGAGACGCTTTTAACGTTCATCCGATAAGTTGGTTAAACTATTTAAACAACATCTGCCCGTCTGTCCTCGCAGAAATACAATTCTTTACTACGGGAGTTAGCAGAATGCGCAAATTACCCCAGAGAATGCAGACAAAGCTCTACAAAGAGCATCTTTTTCCCGAAGAAACGAGAGAAATCAGGAAGAAAGTGAGGGATTTTGCCGAAAAAGAGGTTCTTCCGATTGCTAGGGACATAGGAGAGAAAAGCGAGAGAAATGAGAATTTTCCCCGTGATCTTTTCAGGAAAATGGCCGCAGAGGGGCTTTTCCGGATCCCGTATTCAAAAAAGGACGGGGGACTGGGTCTTTCCCACCCCGCATGCGCGGCAGCGGTTATGGCGGAGGAACTTGCCTACATAAGCGCGAGCGTCGCGGGAACGATAAATGCCCACTTTTTGCTTTCCGGAAAAACTTTGGCTATGGGGTCCCCCCACATAAAGGAAAAATATCTCGCTGCGGCTCTTGATGGAACCTCGGTGGCGTCATTTGCGATGACGGAGCCCCAGTCGGGTTCTGACGTAAGGACCGAGTCTCTTGTAACGAAAGCCCGCAGGAAGGGCAAAAAATACATTGTAAACGGCCGCAAGCGCTACATAACCAACGCCGGGGTAGCTGATTTCGTTACTCTGCTAGCCTCAGCGGGGGACAAGTCCGTAATGATAGTGGTTGATCTTGATTCGCCGGGTTGTTCCGTGAGTCCCCCGGATAAGAAACTCGGAAACAGGGGAGAACTTACCTACGACATATACCTTGAAGATGTGGAGGTGCCCCGGGAAAACCTAATAGGGAAGGAAGGAGATGGCCTTCGGGTCGCCGTTAATTCCCTTCTTTACGGAAGGACGGGAATCGGGGCAAGCGGGGTGGGGATGGCGCAGTCGGCGTTCGATGAATGCGTGGAGTTCATGAACGAGAGGGAGGCTTTCGGAAAAAAGATAGCCGATTTTCAGTACTGGCAGTTTTTGCTGGCGCAGAGGGCTGTTGAAATAGAAAACGCTAGGAACCTGTATCTGAAGGCCGCGCTCTGCCTTGACAATGGGGACCCTTTCCCGACTTTCGAGACATCCGCCGCCAAGTACTACGGCTCGGAGATAAGTGTTACCATGGCCCGCGACGCCGTTCAGATATTCGGAGGTCTCGGGCTTATGGTGGAACTTGCCCACGATTCTTCCACCTACAAGGTTGAGGAGATCTACAGAGATTCCAAGGTCGGGGAGATATACGAAGGCACAAACGAGATACACAAGATGATAATAGCGAGATCAATTTTCGGAAGGAGGTAGTTTTGCTTTGCAGTCGATAAATGGGAAAACCCACGATAATGGAGTCTTGAAAAGCTTTCCGGACCACTTATGGCGGGGTATTGTGGTTAACACGAAAGAGATTTCTTCCGGGAAAAAGAAAAAAACCAGGTCCGGGATGCGCATTATCTACGGGATCCACGGCACTCCGTTTGGAAAATGTCTTATCGGGATATGCGAAGAAGCTATATGCCATATGAGTTTTTTCCGCACTGATCCTGAAAGCCACTTGAAAGAATTCAGGAAGGCATGGCCGAACCCGAAGAACCGAAGGGATGACGAAAAAACGGCCGAAGTATTGCGGAACTTGCTGTTTTCCCCGGGAAGACGGCCTCCGGAGATACTGCTCCTAGGAACACGGTTTCAGCTGAAGGTATGGGAAAAGCTGATGGAGGTCCGAGAGGGTGAGACCTTGTCCTATTCAGAACTTGCGGAGTCGGCAGGAGTGCCCACTGCAGTAAGGGCCGTCTCAAATGCCGTGGCGGGAAATCCGATTGCTTATTTGGTGCCTTGCCACCGTATTATAGGAAAGACGGGGGATCTTCACGGCTACCGCTGGGGGCTTGACGTAAAAAGGGCGATTCTTGAGTACGAAGGGTTTAAATTTAACGGATTATAATCTTCTGTGGAACTGGAGAGTGTTGTAATGAGAAGCTTTCCAACTCACGTACAAGAAAAACTAAAATACTATGTCTATCGTCTAATCGACCCGAGGAACGGTTCCACCTTCTACATCGGCAAGGGTAAGGGTAACCGCGTCTTCTATCACGCCACACTTGCCGACAACTCCCCCGATTTCAAGGATGGGGAGATTCCGTGTGCGGACCGGATCAGGGAGATCAAAAGCGTCAATCTCGAACCGACCCATATCATTCACCGACACGGCATGTCGGAAAGGGAAGCATTTGAGGTCGAAGCAGCCCTGATCGATGTGTTCGATGGACAACTCACGAACGTCGCCACTGGTCACGGATCTCACGACAGGGGGCCGGCACACGTCCAACAACTGGTCGAGGACTATGGCGCTGAGGCCATCGAGTTCAAACGGAAAGACAAGATAATAGTGATCAAGATCAGGTCGGAGACGCAGTGTCGACTCGGAACCTACTCGGCTGTCAGGGCTTCTTGGAAAGTGAACTTGAGTAGGGCTCAACGGGCCGAGATCATCCTCGCTACAGTGAACGGGATATGCAGGGGTGTTTACGTCGAATGTAAGTGGCGTGAGTCCAAGGAGTATCCCGGTCCGCCACCTAGGTACGAGTTTGACGGGACCGAGGCGCCGGAAAACATTGCCGACAAGTACTTAAACAAACGTCTACCTGATGAAATGACTCGAAAAGGAGCTGCAAACCCGATTTTCTATACTTATGAGTGAGGGAATCGCATCGCATGCTGTTCAGCGTTAAATATCAATAGGAGATTATAAATCCGAAATTTTGCGACAACGAATTTGATTTGAATTCGTGAGCTAACCAAGAGGCTCTTCTTTTGTCATGCAGTGGATAGCTCCAAATCCCCACACAAGGTCGATGCAGTCAATTCCAACGACATATCTTTTGGGGAAAAGTTCCGACAGTACGCCAAGCGCCTCGCAGTCTTTCGGATCGTTATAGATGGGGACGAGAACTTTTTCGTTTGAGACGTAGAAATTGGCGTAAGTTGCCGGAAGTCTCTCGCCGTCGAAAAAAAGCGGTGATGGCATCGGGAGGGGGACGATTTCAATTTTTCCTCCGTCCTCAAGCTCTAGGTCTTGGAGTATCTCAAGGTTTTCGCGAAGCGGGCGGTAATTCGGGTCTCGAGCGCTGTTCTCAAGGCATAAGACAACCGTGCTGGGACCCGTAAACCTGCATATATCGTCAACATGGCCGTTTGTATCATCTCCCTCTATGCCTCCGTTAAGCCAGAGAACGTTCGTTGCGCCGAAATACTCAGAGAACACCGCCTTGTAGTCGTTTTTCCCGAAAGAAGGATTCCTTGCCTGTTTGTCCGTACTTAGAAGACACTGCTTAGTTGTTATTAGGGAACCCTCTCCGTTTACGTCAATGCTTCCGCCCTCAAGAATGATTTTCTTTCCAACACATGCGGGGGTTTCTGAGTCAAGACGAAGAGACTCGGCCACAAACCCCGGAATCATGTCGTCGTTTTCCCAATCTGGGTACTTAGCCCATCCGTTAAATCCGAAATCAAGCACGCTCAGCCCCCCGGAACCATCTCTTACGAAGAAGGGGCCGGAATCCCGTATCCAGGATCTGTCTGTGGGGCACTCGTAGAACTCCACGTTGCCAAGATCAGTTAATTCTTCCCTGAGAACTCCCTCGGCCCGCTTCTGTGTTCCTCCGGGGTCAACTATTATTCTCACCTTCTCTGACTCTGATAGGTGGCTTACGATTTCGCGGTAAACCTTCTTGATCCCCGAGAATTTTCCCGGCCAATCGCTTACGTTCTGCGGCCACACAAGCCAGGTGGCGTCGTGAGGTTCCCATTCAGCCGGAAGTCTGTAACGAACCGCTGAAGAATCACTCAATTTCAGGTACCGGAATCATTGTCGATAAATCTTTGCCGAAGCTCGGAGTAGGAGTCAATTCTTCGGTCCCGAAGAAAGGGCCAGTTCCTCCTGGTCTCCTCAAGCTTCCTAAGATCGATGTCGGCCAGTATGATCTCGTCTCTCTCGCCGGAAGCTTCGCAAATCACCGTTCCCTGGGGGTCACACACAAAGGAATTTCCCCAGAAATTTATTCCTTCACCGGTCTCTCCCGATTCCTCGAAGCCTACCCTGTTCACGGCTGCGACATAGATTCCATTTGAGACCGCGTGGGCGCGCTGAACAGTCTTCCATGCCCCAAGCTGGGTATTTTTCGAGTGTTCATCCTCGTCCATACGCCACCCTATGGCGGTCGGGTAGAAGATAATGTCCGCCCCCTTGAGCGATACTATGCGTGCCGCTTCGGGATACCACTGGTCCCAGCAAATAAGTGTGCCTATCTTCGCAAAACCGGTTTCAAAACAGGAAAACCCCGTGTCTCCGGGAGCAAAGTAGAACTTCTCGAAATAGCCCGGGTCATCCGGTATGTGCATCTTTCTGTAAATGCCGGAAATCTCTCCCGAGGGATCGATAAGGACAAGGGAGTTGTGATACACGCCGGAGGCCCTTTTCTCAAAAAGCGGGCACACGATGAAAACTCCTCTTTTTTCCGCTTCCCCGCAGAATCTGTCCGTTGTGGGTCCGGGGATGGGTTCGGCGAGATCAAAACAGCCTGTGTCCTCAGATTGGCAGAAGTACCTGGTGAGAAAAAGCTCGGGAAGACAGACTATGTTCGCTCCGAGCGCAGAAGCTTTCTCTACGTTTAATATGGCTTTTTTCAGGTTTTCCTCTTTGTCTTTGTGCACCCGGTTCTGAACAAGGGCGATTTTAAAGCTGTTCATGCGAATACGATAACTCCCAAAGGCGGAGAATAAAAGAAGATGGAACGGCTTCTGTATATGACTTTTTGATTAGGAAACTCGGATTTAATAACTGTTTTATTCGAAAGGCAGTGTCTTTTAATTGTTTTTTTGGTTTAATAATCATTTTTTTAGAAATACTGGAAAAATTAAAAGTTTTATCAAAACTTATGGTTTTTAATAAAAATTTTTTGAAAATAGACAATTTTAAATCATTTATTTTGCAAAAGCCAAATTTTTAATTATATTATGAGGAAAATAACGATTTTATTGGATAAGTCCATGAAAACAAGCGTTTCAAGAATACGGACCGCAGGCTACGCTTGGCTGCTGAGCAGATTTGGATTGACCGCACTGCCCAACTGGCACAGTTCCTTTGTTGCGGCAACCGGTGGTCGGCAGCAGAAAGTACAAGGTGGTAGAGTTGAAGATATTTATTCTCTTCAATACTGGCCTGGTGAAAAAATAGGAGACCATCTGGAATTTGCCTTGAAATATGATGGCGTAAGCCTTAGCTCCTTAAAGGTTGTTTTTGATGCCGTTGCGGAAACTGAGCTTGTCGATTACATCAAATCCAAGCCAACGGGAAAGTATGCTCGTCGCATCTGGTTTTTTTTCGAGTTTTTAACTGGTCGCAGGTTACCCATTGATGATTTGTCCAAGGGGAACTATCTGGAAGCGCTTGAACCGGACATCTATTACACTCTCTCCCAGGGTGAAAAATCTCAAAGACACCGTGTTATCAATAATTTGCTTGGACCAAGGGAATTTTGTCCTATTGTCAGGAAAACGGAGAAGCTTGGAGAAATGGATCAGACTGATTTTCGAGACAGATGCGAGAAGATAGTCGAATCGTATCCTCCGCAACTACTTAGGAGAGTATTAAGTTATCTTTACAGCAAAGAAACCAAATCTTCTTTTGAAATAGAAAACATTAAACCCGGCGCGTCGCGGACCGAAAAATTCATAGCGTCCTTGGAGATGGCGCGACGGCAGGATTTCTGCGACAAGGAGTTGTTAATCGCCCTGCAGAATCGAATTGTCGATCCACGTTTCATAAACGAAGATTATCGAACGGTTCAAAATTATGTAGGTCAGACGATTTCCTATCAAAAAGAGTTAATTCATTATGTGTGTCCCAAGCCGGAAGATCTTCCCGACTTGATGCGGGGGCTCCTGATTTCTCATCGGCTTATGATGACCGGCGGTGTTTCAGCTATTGTTCACGCTGCCGTAGTAGCCTACGGGTTTGTCTTTATTCATCCGTTTGAAGATGGTAACGGTCGAATCCACCGGTTTTTGATCCACAATATTTTTTCCATTCGAGGAATGGTTCCGGAAGGTCTGATGTTTCCCGTGTCTGCTGTAATGCTTAACAATCCGGAAGGCTACGATGATTCTTTAGAGGCATTTTCACTTCCCTTGAACCAACTTGTGGAATACAGTCTGGATGGGCTTGCCCAGATGACCGTCCACAACGATACTGCGTACTGGTATCGTTACATTGATATGACGGCACAAGCGGAAGCTTTGCATGATTTTGTCGTTCAGACCGTTGAGAGCGAACTTGTAGAGGAACTGAACTTCCTTGCTAGCTACGACAGCACTAAAAAGGCGATTCAGGACGTTATCGATATGCCCGACCGCCTGATAGATTTGTTTATCCGGGTATGCCTTGAGAACAAAGGCAGACTGTCTTCGAACAAAAGAAAGTCGCATTTTGATTTCTTAAGCGACGGCGAACTTTTTTTGATGGAAAGTGCCGTCAGGGAAAAATACCGTGCGTTAGCGCAATAGCTTCTGACCGCTAAGGGTGTACCGGCCTTCGAAGTCTCATTCCGTCCGGGTTCCCCGGGCTGTGGTTGTTAACGTTGCGAAAGTGGTATGCGGATGACAACGCCGCCCATGGTCTTGCCAAGCTTGAAATCGCTTCGCGGACTGTCTTTGTGATTGTTATGGCAGTTAATGCATGCGGGAGCCACGGCGACATCCGGGTAGACCGCCGTGAAGAATGTTTTTCCGCCCAGCGTCTCTTCCGCGTAAAAAGGCTTCTGTTTCTTTGCTACCGCTTCAAGCCCTTGCTTTTCCACTTCGGTTTTAGGCGCGTTCTGCTTGTTAACCGGCCAGAGCGAAAGAAGGGAATAGGTGAAAACATCGGTTTTGTCCGAAACCATATTGGCTCCCATGCGGAACATCTGGGCCGGCAGTGGGAGCGCCTTGTCATCTTTCCAGTGCTCGCTCGCCTTGATAACTTTCTCTTCGTCCTGCAGACGATCGACCACTTTGCGGGTGTAGACGGTCCGGTCGGATTCTATGACGGCGTAAAGCGCATCGGCCATCGTTCTGGGAGTGAAGGTAGTGCCGGATTCCTGGTTGTTCCCGCTGCCCCCGCCACTGCCGCCGCATCCTGTTGCCAGGGCGGCCAGAAGAAACCCGCCCAGTGTTAATGTGCGGACAGTTCTGTTCATGATCATCATTTCTTTTTTCTCCTCAGGTCTTCAACCGCCCGCTGCACTGCCATATCGACGCTTTCGACATGGCGGGACGGCTGTCCCTTGAAATTCCGCTCGATGAGGACCGGGTCCGCAAGAGCATCGATCGAAAAAGGAAGTCCGTGACATTTCATGCAGACGCCGCGGATCATCTTCTCGTTCGGCTGCAGGTTCATATTTTGATTATGCTGAACCAAAACCCGTTTGTCATCACTTTTTTTGTGCGTCTCCCGGGGCAGGTGACAGGTGGCGCAACTCACACCGCTTCCCGGGGCTCCGAGGCCGCTTGCCTCCGCCTGCCAGAGTTCGAAGTGTAGGGAATCCTTGTAGGAATTGCTGTGGGTATCTGTGTGACACCCGAGGCAGGAATCCACCGCGGCCTGGGCGGTATCGAATTCATGGGCACCGTGGCACGACGTGCAGCCGAGTTCGCGTTGCGCTGCCTCGGGGTCCATGGGCAGACGTGCGAGCGACGGCGACATGGGCGAGAGGCCCGAGGCAAGGCGCATGCCGTGTTTTCCCGCAAGAAACCCCGAGACTTCGTTTTCATGGCAGGACTCACACGCCTCGTGAGTCAGCGAATCGCTCCACCGTGCTCCGGGGCTCTCACCGACATGGCAGTTTGAGCAGTTGACCCCCGCGCGTGCGTGGACGGTGCCAGCCCATTCGGCAAGCAGAGCCGGGTCGACCTCCCTGTCTGTCGGTGCGTCGTGCTCCCTAGAAGAAAGAAGGGGTCCGACAGCCTCGGGTTCGTCTCTTTCAGCCACAAGCGGCGTTGCAAGCAATCCGGGCTCGTCGCTGTGCTGAAGCAGAAAGTCCTCATAGAGAGCCCTGTTATCGTGGTAGTTGTGACAACCAGCCGCGGCACAGGTGTTGAAGTCCATCTCCGTGTGGGTCGGGCGCTGCTCGGCGATATCAAAGTGGCAGTGAAAGCAGTGATCATCGGGCACCGTGACTCCCATAGTGGTTACCATTTCCGGGTGGTGTTCCACATGGCAGCTTACGCACAGGCGCGCGTTTAGCAATTCAAGCTCCGCTAGGCTACGCGGATCGGTAAATACACTTTCGGCGTGGGAATCATTGGCTATCTCAAGTTCCTTGGCGTGACAATCAATACAGGCTTGCTGTGGAACGCCTTCAAAAGGGATGTGACACGCCTCACACGCAAGTTCGATCTGGTGGTGTCCGTGGGTTGCTTTGCCGGGCAGAAAAGCCTGCTGGTTATCAGTCTGGAGTCGCCAGATGAAGAATCCCGCCAGAAGGAGATTGAGGGAAATCAGAAATCCCCAGAAAATTCGAGCGCGTGTCACAAGTGTATCCTTAGAAGTAATAGACTGACAGGATGTGCAGGGCTATGAGGGCGGGGAGCGGCGAGAGCATCAGCACGTGTATCCAGACCATGCTTCTTCTCCACCTATGGCTCGGATGTCTTGTGAACTGATACCGCGACCATATTCCGGCTGCCGCAAGTGCGCCGCCGAGATTAGCGGCTACAAACACTATCATCAGCGCCAGGTTCAGATTCGAGCCGAACCGCATTCCCGTATGGGCCACCAGCACGATGAGTCCCGCTACGCCCAGTATTCCGTGCAAAACGCGCCAGGATGAAAACGAGCCGAACCGCAGCTGTCTCCAGTGCTTGCGGAAGTAAAGCGATAGGCCTATAAGGGAGAATCCTAGCAGCAAAAATCCCGTGACCTGCTGCCAGAAACCGCTACGCCAGAGTATATCTAAAGGTATGTCCTGGCGGACTGTCCGTGAGTACGGAATCGTCATCACAGAGATTGCTGTAACCAGTATAACGGCCGAAACGGCGGCCGTGACGAGCCCTCTGACTTCCATTCCGTGCCACGGCTTAGTGGACTGTGACATCCTCTGTGCGCTGCGGGACATGCTATCAGAATATATGCTTTTCGGGGCTCTTGCCAAGCCAGTTCGAACTGGTCATCTTCTAACTGGTGATTAGTTCCCCCGAAAGCTTAAAGGGCATGAAGTTCCGCTCGACGCTTGCAGTTTCAGTGTGCAGATGCACCAATCCGCTTTTCTGCCCGTGATGATCAGTCATTACGCCAATTCCGGAGCTTTCGGAAGAATTCCTTCCGGGCGCGTCTTCCGGGAAAAACTACCGAGAACAAAACAGAAGCTGTCAGAAACAGATTGAGCAAAGCTCCCTTGGGAGTATTGTCACTCCCGGCAACTGTACACGCTCCGTTGCCTTCATCAGATTCGGGATAAACTCCTGAACCAAAGATATACATGAAGCGACCGATAGGATCTTCATGGTGACCTACGTCTGCTACCTCAACGTAACTTATCTTGTGCGAATTGCCTGGAACTAGGTTATTTTCCAGCCATTGCGGAGTTGGTTCATCACCGGGACGCAACCAATGATATTCGACAAAGCTCCCTTTTCCGTCTTTAACCATCCCGTCTTCGGTTATCGAACTCCTGAGCAGGTTAGCAATGTCCTTGTTTCTTTCCCCGTCAGCCGGATTTGGATTCGGATCCCTCAGCTTAAGATTCAGTCCGTTCAGTTGAGGACTGTTTCCGTTTAGAACCACGGTGGCATCTTCATCCAATTCCATGATGAAAACATATATGCTGCCTTCCTTGAAGACTCCTTCTGAAAAACAAGCGATTTTCTTCTGAAATTCCGTATACCTTATGGAAGCCATCTCCTCAAACGTTACAACCCTGTCAGGGTTCCCCTTCCTCAATTCCTCCTCCGCTTTTTTTCTGCCGTCCACAAGAATGTCCTGAGTGACGGAGATAACGCTTTTTACATACAGTTTAAGAAGCAGCTTCTGCGTATCCAGACTCTCTTCGTTTTCAACATCCCCGGCGGTGGTATCAAGTTCGAGACCCGTACAGTCGGGTTCGATTATAACAGGGTCTTCTTCGTCGTGATGAAAACCGGCTATGACCACGAACTCTCCGTAGATGGTATCCACTTTCTCTCCGCAAGCCTGTCTGTCTTTTCCGTCGTATCTGTACCCCGTGCAACCCTCTTCTTCGATTAATTTCCTTAAGGTATCCCCGATCTGCGAACCTTGGGCGTCCGGGTCAACCACTTTGCCATACAATTCGGGATGTCCCGGGTGATTGTCTATGATATTAGCGGAATTTATTATGATGGAGTACATGTCGTCGCCATCGTTAAAAACTCCTTGCTTTCTTAGTTCCTCGAAAAATATCACCCAGAGGCTTACCAGTTCTTTTTGTTCTTCCAGAGTGGGGTTGGGGTTGTTGACTCTTAATAACGGATTAAAATGTTCAATTATGTGGGAAAGAAACTCCCCCACCTCCGCTTCGCTTGCGATACTGACACCTTCCGCTATCTTGTTGCCCTGACTTCCCTCATGAGCCGAAGCTTCAATGCTGAACGAAAAAACAAGCACTAACGAGAAAAACAAGCCCAGAAGCATTCCATGTGTTTTAACTTTCATCATCTTCCTCCTGATACCGCAATTTCTGATTTGCCGACATTACGCTTTGCCCTGCCTGCTCTTAATAATTTCACAGCCGCATGTTCGGACAGTAATTTCGCAGTCCTCCAGACAACCAGATTCTTTTTTCTTCCTTAAAATTCTAACACATCTGGAATCTTTTATGGAATCACGGACAAGAATCCGGTAATCACCTCTGTTTTGCTTCCCTGTTGTTCACTCCCTTGGGAGATGAACAACTGCCGAGGTGTGCCAAGAGACCCGAATTTCCCACAGCCTTTTGGCATACCACCTGCCAATTAAGAGGCACTGGAGGCTAATGCCATGAGTTTCGGTTATCATTTAAATGACATTCGAGGGGATTGGGAAAAACCAAGAGAACCGGCCACGGCGGATGCCGATTCTCTCTAATCTTGTTTTCAGTTCACGGAAAGGGGTTCGGTGCGGGTTGGCGGCGGCAAAAAATTTTCTCCTGACCTCTGTCGTGGCCGGAGTCCGAATAACATGCAAGAATACGATCTTTTTTCTTTAGTTCTGCTTTTTTTCACGGGCGTTCTGGCGGGAGTGATAAACGTGATGGCGGGTGGAGGAAGCAGCATCGTTCTTCCCGTGCTCATATTTCTTGGGATTGATCCCACAGTCGCAAACGGAACAAACAGGGTGGCGATTTTGTTTCAGAATTTCTTTGCGGCTCTTTCCTTCAGAAAAGAGGGCGTTGCCGACATTAAAACCAGCGTCAGGCTCGCGGCCTTCACCCTCCCCGGCGTTTTGGTGGGAGCTTTTGCGGCGGTGCGGGTGGGAGATGAGCTTTTCGAAAAAATCTTGGCCGTCGTGCTTATCTTCGTCTGCGCATCCTTTTTCCTTAAAGTTGATTCTTTCGGCAAGCTGCTCGGCGGCGGCGAAACAGGGCGGGGGTGGGTTCTTTACCCGGCACTTGTGCTTATAGGTTTTTACGGAGGTTTTATCCAGGTCGGCGTGGGACTTTTCATAATGGCGGCTCTTTATCATCTTATGGGAGCATCCCTAGCCAAGGTAAACGCGCACAAGGTGATTGTGGTGCTTATCTACACGATTCCAGCGATCCTCATATTTTTTCTAAGCGGCAACATAAGCTGGTTCATAGGCATCTGTCTCGCCGCGGGAAATTCGGTCGGCGGATGGTTCGGCGCCACGTTTTCCGTAAGGGGCGGCGGAAAATACATAAGGATGGCTCTTGTCGTTGCCGTCGGGCTTATGGCCCTTAAGCTTCTCCGGGTATTTTAGGCGCCGGGCAGGTGTTATGCGCCGGAGCCCGGGAGGGGATCCGCCGCGGTTTTTCTCAGAAATTCGTACAGAGTGTGGTAGATGTTTTTGTTCTGAATCAGCTTCTCGTGAGTTCCCTGCTCCACTACTTCCCCCTTATGGATCACTATTACGTTATCAACGTCCTTTAGGGTTGAGAGCTTGTGGGTTATGACCAACCTTGTCTGAGAGCCGGCGGTGCTTCTTATCACTTCCTGTATTCTTTTTTCAGTTTCCGCGTCCAGATGGGAAGTTGCCTCGTCCATTATAAGAAGTTTCGAATTTTTCCTGACCGCTTTTTCGATCGACCGGGCCTGGGTTTCTCCCGAAGAAAGCTTTACGGGTTCGGCTGCCGGACCATCCCGCTCGTCCCTTTCGTCGGATATGTCCTTTTCGAACAGAAACAGGTCTTGGAAGATGGCGGTTATGTTAGAGCGCAGGTACCTGTTTGACAGTTCCTCGATATCTGTGCCGTTAAAGAGAATCTGGCCCCTCTGGGGTTTATAGAATTTAAGGAGCAGGTTCACGATGGTCGTCTTCCCCGCTCCCGTGATTCCCACAAGGGCGGCACTCTCTCCAGGTCTTACTGTAAAGGATGCGTTCTTGAGCACCCATTCCCGCTCGTTATACGAAAACCACACGCCCCGGAACTCAAGAGATCCTTCGGTTGTCGCGGGCACCAGAGATCCGCTTACCTCAGATTTTTCCGCCAGAGTGTCGTAGAGGTTCTCGGAGGCTGCAACGGCGGACTGGAAGACATTGAATTTTTCTGAAAGTTCTTGGATGGGCTTGAATATCATCCTTACGTAGTAAAGAAACGCGAGCAGGGCTCCTAGGGACAGGTCAAGGTTCATGACCCCGATCGCCCCGTACCACAGGATTATCCCGGTTGCCGCTATGCCTACGTACTCTATGGAAGGGCGGAAAATCACGTAGACCCAGAGCTGCTGTATATTGGCCCTGTAGTTTTCCGTGTTTACCTCCCAGAATTTCTCGAAGTTTGTTTTCTCCTTTCCGTAAAGCTTAAGGAGCACTATTCCCCTCATGCTTTCTGCGACAAAGGCGTTAAGCTTGCCTATGGTTCTTCGGATTTCCCTGTACACCAGTCGAAGCCTCATTCGGAAGATAGATACCGTGAAAGTAAGGAACGCCGTAAGCGCGACGATTATAAGCGTGAGCCCGACGTTCATCTTGAACATGATCACCAGAGTGCCGATTATGATTATGATGTCCTTTATGAAGTGTATGAGAACGGAGGTGTACATCTCGTTTATGGCGTTAACGTCGTTTGTGACGCGTGTGGTTATCCTGCCCACGGGATTTCGGTCGAAGTACTGCTGGGGAAGTGAGAGTATATGGGAGAGGGTGTGGTTTCGCATGTCGTGCATTATTTTCTGGCCCGAGTAGTGAAGAATGTAGGTAAAAGAAGAGGTGAAGATGAAAATTCCAACCACCGATAAAACCACGTATAAAGCGAGGGTTTTGAGCCTTTTTATCTGTTTTGAGCGAAGAAGCGACACTTCCTCTTTGGCGAGTGATCCAAGGTCTGAGTGAGCCAGAAACGCGACCCCTTCGGTTTCTTCAAACAGGGAAGCGTTTCTGGCTATTATTCCCAAAACCTCCTGCTTTTCATCTCCCTCAAATTCCCCGGGGCTGACCACGATATATTTTGTCTCGGAGAACAGGGCGCCCGAGCGCTCGATTCTGTCTTTCTCCGAGGAGGAGAGCTTTGAGAAATCGACCAGAAATCCTCCGTCCGCAAGGGCAAGCGTGGATTCTGTCCCGAGTCCCGAGAGTGCCCGCTCCGCTTCTTCCCCTCCCTCGGCCTTGCTCCATGTGGGATAAATATGGTCATCGACCGCGACTTTGATGAGGTAGGGAACCGTGATCTCAAGCGCCGCGGTGGCCATCATCAGAAGAAGGGACAGGGCAAAGTAACCTCTGTACTTTCCCAAAAAGCCCAGAATCCACCCCATGATCTTAAGATCGTAAGTTGATTTCCTGTTTCTCTCCAAGTCGCTCATTTATACACCTTAGACAGACTGCAGTCTTTCAAGCGCGTAGTAAACTCCGCGTCGCTCCACCAGTTCCCTGCGCTCCCCGCTTTCGATTATCTCTCCGTTTTTCATGACCGCGATCCGCGAGAGCCCGCCTACGGAGGATATTCTGTTTGAGATTATCACCACCGTGCGCCCGCGCATTGCCTCTATCACGTTTGTTATCACGGTGTTCTCTGTCTGCGGATCAAGGGACGAAAGCACGTCATCAAGTATCAGGACTTCGGGATTGAGCACCAGGGCCCTTGCTATGGCCAGGCGTTGTCGCTGTCCTCCCGAGAGGCTGAGTCCCCGCTCTCCCACCACGGTGTCGAATCCCTGCTGAAACTCCATTATCTGTTCGTATATCCCCGCCGTCTTGGCGGCTCTCTCCACCTGCTCGCGGGTTATGCTTGGGTTTATGAAGGTTATGTTGTCATAGACCGTTCCGCTGAACACGGTTATTTCCTGCGGCACGTAGACGATGGTCTCCTGAAGGCTTTTTCTTGATATTTCCCTTATGTCGATCCCGTCGACCGTTATTGCGCCCGGTTCGGTCTCGTGGATTTTCATGAGCAGCTTCATCAACGTGGTCTTCCCGGAGCCCACGAGCCCCGTTATTCCCAGAGTCGTCCCGCAGGGTATGCGGAGGTTGACTTCGCGCAGAGCCGGAGCGGAGCCGTAGGAAAAGGAAACCCCGGAGAACCTTATGTCTCCCTTGAGTTCGTAGTCCTTCTCCCCTGCCCGGGTGTCGTCTTTTTGTTCAACCGCGAAAATGTCGTTCAGCCTGTTTATCGAGGCGTTCCCCCTTTTTAGAAGATCGATCGCCCATCCCATGGCCATCATCGGCCAGGCGAGCATCATTAGGTAGATGAGTATGGCGGAGAACTCTCCGAGGGTTATTTCGGTACCGATTGCGCCCGCTCCGCCGAAGAAAAGAAACAGGGCCATCGCTAATGAGGGCACGAAATATATAAACGGCTGGAAGCCTGCGCGGATTTTCACTAGGCGTACGTTTTTTTCAAGGTAGTCTTCGCTTGCACGTTCAAAATCCCGCCCCTCGGCCCGCTCAAGTCCGAACGCTTTTACTACCTTGATTCCCGAGACCGGCTTCCTTGCGCTTTCGGTGAGCTCTGAGAAGGAATCCTGGGAGCGCTGGAACCTCTTCTCTATCATGTTTCCGAACTTGTATACGAAGACGGCGAGTGCGGGGAACGGCAAAAACGCGTAGAAGGCCATCTCGGGAGAAATGTAGATCATCGCTGCGAAGATGAAGAAAAACAGGAATACTCCGTCATACGCTATGAGCAGGCCCAGGCCGCAGGAGAACTTGAGAGTCTCTATGTCGTTTACCGTGTGCGCCATCAAGTCGCCAACCTTTCTTCCCGAGAAGAAATCGAAGTTAAGCTTCTGGAGGTGCTCGAAGAAATCGTTTCTGAGCGAGTACTCTATTTTTCTCGCCCCGCCCATTATGAAGTACCGCCAGCCGAGGCGGAAAAACGCCATTAGTAGCCCGAGCCCGAGGATGTAGAGGGAGTACTTGGTTATGAGGGAAAAATCTGCGCTCTCCAAGGTTAGCTCATCTATTATCCACTGGATTACTATGGGAACCGATAGCTGCGCCATATCCACCAGCGTAAGAGAGACAAGACCGGTTAGAAACGAGTATCTGTACCGTAAAATAAGGGAGAAAATGCTTGTTTTTTTGACCAATGGTATACGAGCAAATATTTTACGGGACCGAAAAACCAAGCGGCTGCCAAGCCTTGATCCCATCGGATAAAAAGCAAATTTCAGGCGGCGCGCGACCGCTAAACCATTATACAGTGAAAAACCCGCAGAAGGTAATCCGCTGTATCCGTGGGAGCGGTTTTTGCCCAGATGGTCGAGAATAGGGTATTTTTCTCGACCGGAGGCAGATAGCGTGGAGGATGTTTTCTACCAGGTTCCTGCGGGAGTCTCGACGGCGCAGCGGATTATAAAGAAAAGCAGATTCATAGCCACTGTCGGGCGTGCGGGCACTAGAGGTGAGGCCGAAGATTTCATAGGGAGCGTAAGGGCTCTTCACCCCACGGCAAGCCATAACTGCTATGCGTTTTTGGCCTGCGCCCCGGGGGGAACGGACATCGGTTTCGGCGATGACGGGGAGGTCTCGGGAACCGCCGGGCGGCCCATGATGACTCTTCTGGAACACAGCGGCATAGGGGAGATAGCGGCCGTGGTAACCCGGTATTTCGGAGGGATAAAGCTCGGTCCCGGCGGGCTTCTGAGGGCATACACGGATTCCCTGAGGGCGGCCTTGGGGGAGCTTGAGCTTGAAGACCATGTCCCGGTGCGGGCGGGGCACCTTGTTTTTTCCTACGCCCATGAAAATTCCATACGGATTCTGTTTGAGAAGTCAGGCGTTACGATAACGAGCGTCAAGCGCGGGGAGAATGTTCACTTCGATCTCACAGCACCTCTCGGTGTCGCTGCGAGCCTTGAAGAGAAGGTTGCTTCCTTGACCAGAGGGAAATCCAGGCTTGTCTGGAAACAGGCAGACTGAGGGCTCGTCGAAGGTGGATATTCCCTGTTCTGCCGTACGGTCAAAGCCGGTATACTAACCTTCAACCAATTTCGCAGGTGGAGGAGTTATGAACGTTTACGAGTGCGTAAGATCGCTTAGTTCCGTAAGGAGTTACCTCGATGGGGAAGTTCCGGACGAAGTCATCATGGAGGTCATGGAATCGGGGAGGCTCTCGCCGAGTGCCCACAACAATCAACCGTGGGAATTCGTGCTTATAAAGGACCGCGCAATGCTCCGGGAAATGGGAAAATACTGTACAAGCGGCAGCTTCATCGTGCAGGTGGCTTTCGCGGTGGTGCTTCTGGTGGATCCGACAAGCAAGTGGCACCAGATTGACGGCACTAGGGCTGCGCAGAACATGGTTTTAGTGGCGTGGAGCCACGGATTAGGGTCCTGCTGGATAGGAAGAATAGAGAAGGATGAGCTTAAAAGGTATCTTGGAGTGCCGGAAGATCTAGACGTCCTTACCGTGCTTCCGTTCGGTTACTTCGACAAAAGACAGATTGCTACCGGGAAGTTGAGGAAAAGTCAGGAAGAGGTTTTTCATCTGGACGGTTACGGAAAAAGAATTCCGGGATAAGAGGCTTGTGGGACTTTTCACGTGACGGATTAAAAAGCGTACTGACGGAAGATAAAAATATCTTGTCGAATTCAGAGAAACCTTTTTCCTTGTCTGCAGGTTCATCCACTTGGACGAATAACTTGTTGGCATAAAGCGTAAGGACTGCGCGGCATGAATTTTAAAAAGCTTGGAAACACGGAAGTTCTCGTTCCCGAGATCGGGCTCGGCACTTGGAGTTACAAGGGAGGAGTGGAACCTCTGAGGGCGGGAATCGAACTTGGGGCCTCGCTTATAGACACCGCCGAGGGGTACTACACGGAGAATATAGTAGGAGAAGCCGTGCGGTCCTTCAGGGACGAGGTCATCATAGCCACAAAGGTTTCGGGAAGGAATCTTGCCCACGACAGCGTGCTTGCATCCTGCGAGGCAAGCCTCGAGAAGCTTGGCATGGACTGCATAGACCTTTACCAGATACACTGGCCCAATCCCGACTATCCTATAAAAGGAACAATGAGGGCGCTTGAGAAGCTGGTTGACCGCGGATGCGTTAGCTACGTGGGGGTGAGCAATTTTTCCGTGAGTCAGATGCGCGAGGCTCAGCACTGTTTTCCCAACTACCCCATAGTCTCAAACCAGGTGCTCTACAACCTCAGATCAAGGAAGATAGAAAAAGAGTTGCTTCCCTACTGCCTGGATAAGGACGTGACAATAATGGCGTACACTCCGCTTGACGCCGGGAGGCTCTGTCGCCCCGGGGGCGGAAATTTGTCCCGGATAGCCGCTGAGACCGGGAAGACGGAGGCCCAAGTCGCCCTTAACTGGTGTGTTTGCAAGGAGAATGTCATCGTAATTCCGAAGGCGGATTCGGTGGCGAAAACGGTCGAGAACTGCGGGGCCTCGGGATGGAGACTTTCCCCCGAGCAGTTACGCATGCTTAATGAGGCCTTCTGAAACTTCGTTTTACGGTCCCATTATGTGATATACTTGGAAAGTTGAATACGGAATAGGAGGAGGGGAGTACGTGATGAGTTTAAAAAAAACGCTTTCACTTTTGGCTTTCTTTTTTGTTTTGGCTTTCTTTTCTTTTACCGACCCCGCGTCGGCGAGTGAGCTTGATACAGGCGATACCGCCTGGATACTGATTTCAACCGGGCTTGTTCTTTTCATGATGATTCCCGGGCTTGCGCTTTTCTACGGGGGACTGGTCGGCAAGAAAAACGTTCTTTCAGTATTGATGCAGTGCTTTTCGATTACCGCAGTCGTAACGGTTATATGGACATTTTTCGGTTACAGCATGGCTTTCGATACCACCGGCATGGCAGCTGGAGAACTTGGGATGAACGCCTTTGTGGGAGGCTTCTCGAAGGCCTTTCTGCATGGGGTGGGAATCGACACTCTTTCGGGAACGATCCCCGAGCTTCTGTTCTTCGTCTTCCAGCTTACCTTCGCGATTATTACCCCGGGACTTATAATCGGGGCGTTCGCCGAGAGAATGAAATTCTCAGCTATGCTTCTGTTTACCGCCCTTTGGGTGATATTCTGCTACTTCCCGATCGCGCACATGGTCTGGGGAGGAGAGGGCTCCTATCTCGGAGACATGGGAGTGATTGACTTTGCGGGCGGAATAGTCGTTCATATCACGGCGGGTACCGCGGCCTTGGTGGCAGCGATAATGATCGGGGTCAGGAGAGGTTACCCCAGACAGCTTCCGCTTCCGCACAATCTCACTCTTACCATGATAGGTACCGCGATGCTCTGGGTCGGATGGTTCGGATTTAACGGGGGAAGCGCCCTTGCGGCCGGAGGGCAGGCGGCCATGGCGGTTGTAGTAACCCAGATTTCTCCCTGCGTTGCCGCTCTCACCTGGATATTCATTGAAAACGTGAGGTCGGGCAAGCCCAGTGCTCTGGGTTTCGCGACTGGAGCTATCGCTGGTCTCGCGGCCATAACCCCCGCTTCGGGCACCGTGGGACCGATTGGAGCCATAGCGATAGGATGCGCGTCTTCGATTCTTGCCTACATAGCGGCGACCTATATCAAGTTCCGTTTCAGGTATGACGACGCGCTTGATGTCGTAGGGGTTCACGGGGTCGGCGGGTTTGTGGGAATCGTGCTTGCCGGGATATTCGCTTCAACCGCTTACGGCGGTTCGATTGTGGATCTCGACATAAGCGCGCAGCTCGGCGTTCAGCTCTATGGGGGAATATTCACGATCGTATACACCGCCGTAGTAAGCTATATAGTGCTCAAGATTGTCGACATGCTCGTCGGGCTCAGGGTGAATGAGGATGAAGAGAGCCAGGGTCTTGACATAACGGACCACGGGGAAAAGGGTTACCACGACGTCTAGAGTGCGGGTGGAGGTCTGCGCACGCATGGTTTACGCATGAGCACTCACACTCGGGACTCAAGGGTCTGTGCCTGCGGGTACTCCGTCGGAGATCCGTGGGTGGTTCCGAGGCAGAGATACTCTCTTTTTGGCTGGTTCGTGATGAGTTGCGGGATAAGCTACCCGCCGAAGCGGATCAACATAGAGTGTGACCGTTGCGGGGAGGTTTTCGATGTGATCGAGGGAGACAGGAAATTCCTTGAGGAGTATATACTCCGAAACCGCTGATCACATCTTGTACTTGCCGAAATCCTCATCCGGCATTTCTTCCAGCACGTCGCCCGCGCTTTGGCCTTTATCACCGACTTTTACGCTGAGAGCGGCTTTTATAACGTCTTCATTGACCATGATTCGGCACCCGGTCCTCAGCGCTATCGCTATAGCGTCGCTCGGGCGGGAATCCACCAGCAGCTCCTCTCCGTCTTTTCTGATGCGAAGGCGGGCGTAAAAAGTGTTTTCCCGAAGTTCCGTGATCTCTATTTCAATAACCTCGTAACCGGTGGCGGCGATTACGTTTTTCAGAAGATCGTGGGTGAGAGGTCTCGGTCTCGGAGTTTTTTTGATCTCCATTGCTATTGCACTTGCCTCCTCGAATCCTACCCAAAGCGGAAGACTCTTTTCCCCTTCCTCTTCATTCAGAATGACGACAGGCATATCGGTAAACGGGTCGGCTACTATGCAGGAAACCTTCATCTCAAGAAACATTTTTTCTCCCTCCCTGTGTTAATTCAGGTATTGTCCTCTAAGCGAATTCGCAAGCCCTTCGGTTATCTTCACGTCCACCATTTTTCCGATAAGCTCTTTTCCTCCGGGGAAATTTACTATCCTGTTGTGCTCAGTTCTCCCGGAAAGCCATGAGGAGTTGTTTCTGCTTGCGTCCTCAACCAGCACCTGCTCGGATCTGCCTATTCTCTGCGCGTTTTTCGAAAGAGTGATTGCCCGCTGGTATTCCTGAAGGCGCGCGAGCCTCTTGCCTGCAGTCGAATCTTCCACCCTTTCTCCCGATCTCCAAAGCTCCTCTCCCACCGTTCCGGGGCGTGGCGAGTACTTAAACGAAAAAGAGCTGTCAAACCCGACCTCCTCGACGAGGCTTATTGTCTCCTCGAAATCATCTTCTGTTTCTCCAGGGAACCCTACTATTATATCAGAAGACACGGCTATGTCCGGCATGGCGTCCCTGAGCTTGTTAACCGAATCTAAGTACCAGCTCCTTGTGTAGGTTCTGTTCATGAGCCTGAGCACTTTGTCAGAGCCCGACTGCACGGGCAGATGAATATGACGGCATACCTTGGGTATGTCTGCCATTGCCTCCACCATTTTTTTCGTTATGTCTCTCGGGTAAGAGGTCGTGAACCTTATTCTCTGAAGACCGTCAAGCTCTTCGAGTACCCGAAGCAGGTCTCCGAACTTAAGCCCGCCGAGCTTCCACGAGTTAACCGTCTGTCCTATTAGGGTTATTTCCTTTACTCCCTTAGCGATAAGGTGGCGGGCTTCTGTGATTATGTCCTCAAGGGGCCTGTTAACCTCGGAGCCCCTTACCGTGGGCACTATGCAGTAAGCGCACTTCTTGTTGCATCCCTGCTGTATGGAGACAAACGCCGTGGGTTTTCCCTCCTGGTGGTAGGGGAGAACGTCGAAGGGTTCCTGGACGTCAAAAGACGTCTCGACAGGCCTTGATTTTTTCTCCTTTATTTCTTCTATAAGACGCGGAAGTTCCGGAATCGCGCGGGGTCCGAGCACGAAATCAAGATGCGGGATCCTGCGGATGAGATCCTCTCCGTAGAGCTGCGCTACGCACCCTGACACCCCGACTATAAGCTCTGGGTTTTTCGCCTTCAGATGCTTGAAGCGCCCAAGGCTGCTGAGGGCTTTCTGGTCGGCCTTTTCCCTTATGGCGCAAGTGTTTACGATCACTATGTCGGCCTCTTTCGGGTCTTCGGTGATACCGGCTCCGAGAGCGTTTTGTATCCTGTCCGAGTCGTACTCGTTCATCTGGCAGCCGTAGGTCTCAAGGTAAAGGGTGTCGGTTTTCATGACAGTTGGGAATCGTAACGCATGGTGACATAAGTATCAAGTTAGGTCGAAGGAAGGATTCTTGGGGGAGTGGAAGGAACAGCCGGGTTTGGATTTCTCCTGTGAACCCATTGGAGCGAAAAAACTACGGTTGATCTCAGCCTGTTTGACACTTTCCTGTGGATTTGGTTAGCTTTTTCAGAAGTTCTAACGTTAGTGGGCAGTTGTGTTTTTGGCATGAATAACAAGAATCTTTGGATATTCTTTGGGGTGGCGGTATCTGTTCTGGCGGCGCTGTCTTTCACTCCCCTGGTAATCCCATATGGGGTGGCGGAGCCATATTTTCTGGGACTTCCCAGGACCCTGTGGGCCGGACTGGGAATATCACTCGCTATATACGTGTTGCTTGTCTGGGCAATGTTTAAGTCCGGTGACCAAGGGTAGTCTGCTTATATAAGAGGAAGAAATGGACACAAACAGGGGAACAGCATTTATTGCAGTCGCACTAGTGTATCTTGCAGTGCTGATATCCCTTGCTGTCATAGGAAACCGGAAAAACAAGGGGGATGAATACCAGTTCCTTCTTGCGGGCGGCAGTCTTGGGACTATAATTGGATTCTTAACCTTTTTCGCTACCCTCTACAGTACATTCATATTGATAGGGATGCCCAACTTCTTCCGCGTACACGGCGTGGGAACGTGGATATTCCTTGGCGTTACCGATATGGCTTTAGCCGTTTTCACGCTTTGGCTCTCGCTTAGATTAAGGGAAAGGATCTCTTCAACGGATTTTCGCAGCATATCGGATCTGCTGCGTGAAACTTTTCGTTCCCATGGAGTTTTCGTATATGTTCTGGGTCTTGCCATATTCCTCGTTCCCTACATAGCAATTCAGATAAAAGGAGCGTCGGGCATTCTGGCCCACATTGTTCCCTATGAGGTTCCCCAGTGGGGCTGGGCTGTCACCATACTGTTTCTTATGTACCTGTACTCTTCCATAGGGGGGCTCAGAGGCATTATGTATTGTGATTCACTTCAGGGGATTGTGCTGTTTACCGTTATATGGATAATGGCATTTATTGTCCTGGATAACTTTGGAGGCATTGGAAAGTTGGTTCAGGCCGTGGCGGCGGAGGAGCCTGCGCTTCTGTCTGCTCCTGGTCCCAAGGGACTGTTGTCCGTTCAGTGGCTTATTGCCGGGTTTCTGTCAATTGTGCTTCTGCCTGTGTCGCAGCCTCAGTTGACTTCGAGGCTCAGCATTCTGAAGGGTCTGAACGAGAGGCGCAAAATCCCGGTTCTGCATGCGTCTTTCACCTTTCTGCTTCTGATAGCGGGGCTTATAATTGGCTTGTACGGTGCGATCGCAATACCGGCTAAAACGGGTCCGGAGTTCATTGGCAAACTGATACTTGAGCAGAATCCTGTTATAGGTGCCGTTGCCCTGATAGGCATTCTGGCGGCAGCCATGTCCACATCTGACTCCCAGTTTTTCGCTCTCGGATCTGAGATTAACAATGCCCTTGGAAGGTTTAGCAGAAAGTTAAAAGTATCTCCTGTTGTTTTTGTGAAGCTGGTTATACTGGTATTTTGCATAGCTTCTTTCATTGTTGCCATGAAGAGTTCTCAGGGAATTATATCTCTTGCCGTGTCGGGATTCATGGGCACTGCTCTCATGGCACCTATGGTTCTTACCGCAATTCTGTGCAAGGGAAGAACCTTCAATTCCGTAATCCCGGTTGTTACGGTTGTAAGCCTGATTGTGTTTTTAATGTCGCTTTTCGGACTCGTACCGAAAATGATGATGGGGTTACGCATAGATCTTATTCTGCTCGCCATAAATGCGCTGATTACGATTTTGGTGGTCCTGATCGAACCGAGGAAAAACAACAGAACATTCCAGTAATGTCTTGAAACCGAGAATTATCAAAAAACTGTCCCGCCTGAATTTCTCCTTTCAACGCAGATCTCCGACAATTCCCCCGCTGGATCAGTCCTGTTTTTATAACGGCTTTTGATTTTCTGCATCTTATGCGCGAAAAAATCCTCGAGCTTTCCGAATCTTTTCCCTCTACAACCGGGGTTTACATAATGAAAGGGGCGGGTGGCACCCCGGTCTACATAGGCAAGGCCAAGAACCTGCGCACTCGGGTGATGTCCTATTTCCAGGGGGAAAGCGACAGGGGACAGATACCGTACTTGGTAAGGGAAGTCGACTCGATCGACTACGTGGTGACCGAGGGGGAAAGCGAAGCCCTCTTCATCGAGAACTCCCTTATAAAGCGTCACAAGCCGAAGTACAACATACGCCTTAAGGACGACAAGACGTTTTCTTCTCTTCGCCTTTCGGTGGGAGAGAAGTTCCCCAGGCTTTCGCGCACGAGGAGAATACGGGACGACGGTGCGCTTTATTTCGGTCCGTTTGCCTCGGGCAAGTTTCTTAAGAGCACGGTGAACCTCGTCCACAGGCTTTTTCCTCTCAGGGACTGCACCCAGAGCAAGTTCGAAAGGCACAGCACCCGGCCCTGTCTCAATTATTTCATGAAGCTTTGCTCGGGCCCCTGCGCGGGCAGGATTTCGGACGAGGACTACGGGGAGCTTGTGAAACAGGCAACATCGTTTCTACGTGGGGAGAAAAGCAAACTTGTGAGGATGATCAGGGAGATGATGGAGAGAGCATCTGAGGAGGGCAGATACGAGAACGCTGCCTATTACCGGGACCAGCTCGTGAGCCTTAAGGAAAATGCCGAGATCGAAAGGTCTACATCTTCAAGATTCGAAGACATGGACGTAGTGGGTTTTTACAGAGACTCCGAGAACTATGAGTTTACCGTTCTGCTCTCAAGGGGCGGCTCGGTGGTCGACAAGCTTGATTTTTCAGTAAAGAGCCCCCACGGCGATGAGGCGGAATGCGTGAGGGAGTTTCTCGGCAGATTTTACTTCTCTGATCATTACGTCCCGAAGAGAGTTCTGCTTCCTGCTTCCATAAGAGACCGCGAGGGATACTCGGAGTGGCTCACCGGCAAAAGGGGGAAGAGGGTTTACGTCGAGGTGCCTGTTAGGGGGCCTAAAAGCGAACTTGTGCGCTTCGCGATGAAAAACGCGCGGGAGAGTTTTTCGAGAAAAGCCGAGGAAAAAGCCAGACAGGGCACGCTTCTTCGAAGCATAAGAAAATCAGCCGGGATAAAGCGGGTTCCCTATACGATAGAATGTTTCGACATATCGAATATCCAGGGACAGCATACGGTCGCGTCGCTGGTCAGGTTTCGAAACGCCCGGGTGGAAAGGGACAGGTACAGAAGATACCGAATTACTACCCCATCGGGCCCGGATGATTTCCGGTCGATGTACGAGGTAGTTTACAGAAGGGCTCGCCGGGCCGAGGAAAAGGACTGGGACCTTCCGGACCTCATTCTTATAGACGGAGGGAAGGGGCAGCTGAACGCCGCCCACTTCGCTCTTCGGGACTGCGGAGTGGAAAACGAGGTCGATCTTGCCTCGATAGCGAAAACCGAGGGACGGGCGGGCATTGACAGGATTTACCTGCATGGAAAGGGCGAGCCCTGCGATTTTTCGTCAAACAAAAAAGGCGTCTACTTTCTGATGAGGGTAAGGGACGAGGCTCACCGCTTCGCAGTCACCTATCACAGGGAACTGAGGAAGGGCAAGGCTCTGACTTCACAGATGGACGGCGTTCCGGGCATAGGAAAGAAAAGAAAACTTCTGCTTCTTAACCACTTCGGAAGCGTGGAGAAAATAAAGGGGGCCACGGCCGAAGAGCTCGCATCTATAAAGGGTATGACGAAACAGGCCGCACGCAACGTAAAGGAATTTCTGCGCTGACCGGACGTTAGGGCCCGTTTTTTCTCTGTTCTAAAACAGTACTCCATTTGGGAATTCTTACCGGCTAATCAAGAAGACAGAATTCAAGTATGGCTTTTCCCGCGTGAAGCTTGTTCTCGGCCTGCGTAAAGGCGATGCAGTTCGGACTGTCCATTATCTCCGCGGTTATCTCTTCTCCCCTGTGAGCCGGAAGACAGTGCATTATCAGGGGCTTTTTGCGGCAGGACGAAACAAGTTTCTCGTTTACCTGAAAGCCCTTGAAAATCTCGGTGCCTTTTCCCTCCTCCCCCATGCTTACCCAGACGTCGGTGTAGATCACGTCAGCTTCCCTTACTGCGGATACGGGGTCGTGGATGACTTCAATTTCCGAGTTTCCGAGTTCCGTGGCCTCGTCTATAATTGTCGGGCTTGGCTCATATCCCTCGGGAACCGCCACCGAAAGGTCAAAACCCATTATCGCGGAGACGGCTACGAAGGAATTGGCAATATTGTTTCCGTCGCCGAGAAAAGCAAGCTTGAACTTCTCGGGGTTTATTCCCTGCTCCGAAATTGAAAACAGATCGGAGATTATCTGTGTTGGATGCTCAAGGTCGGTAAGAGCGTTTATCACGGGGACTGTAGAGTTCTCCGCGAGCTCGAGGGCTTTTTCCTGTCCGTAGGTTCTTATTATTATCCCGTCAAGGTAGGAGGAGAGAATCTTCGCCGTATCAGCTATGGTCTCCCCCCTTCCGAGCTGTGTATCCGACGGATTCATGTAAATCGCCTGGGCGCCCAGGTCGAAAAGGCCTGCTTCGAAGGAAAGCCTCGTTCTGGTCGACTGTTTTTCAAAAAGAAGACCCACCGACATGCCCTTGAGGCTTTTTGGGCTCTCGCCCCGTTTTTTCAGTTCCTTGAGTTCGCCGGCGCGACGGATTATTTCCCTAATCTCGTCTTTCTCAAGATCTCTGACGGCAAGAAGATTCCTACCCACTTGAAGCTACCTCCTCAATCGATTTCGTTATTAGGGCGACGGCAATGTCAATCTCTTCTTTGTTCGTGTTAAGCGGGGGAAGAATCCGAAAAACCCGCTCAACAGTAAGTATTACCAGAAGTCCGTTTTTAACCGAGGCCGAAAAACAGTTCCGCGCGAAGGTGCTTTCTGAGAACTCAACTCCGATTATAAGCCCCTTTCCCCTTACCTCCATTATATGCTCGGGATATTTTTCCCGGACATCTTCAAGCTTGCCGAGAAAGTAGTATCCGAGTTCTTCCGCCCTTTCGGGCAGGTTTTCCCGAAGTATCGTTTCGATAGCGGCACAGGCCGCCCCCGCGGCCAGAGGGTTTCCGCCGAAAGTGCTTCCGTGCGCCCCGGGAGTGAAATGTTTTGCCACATGCTCCGTAGCCAGAACCGCTCCGCACGGCACCCCGCCGCCAAGAGCCTTTGCGAGAGCCACTATGTCGGGCATTACATCCTCATGCTCGTAGGCAAAAAGTTTTCCCGTCCTTCCCATCCCGACCTGGATCTCATCAAGTATGAGCAGCATGTCGTTTTTCCTGCAGATCTCCTCTACCTGCCCTAGATACCCTGGGGGTGGAACTATAACTCCGTTTTCTCCCTGCACCGGCTCAAGAATGACCGCGCAGGGTTTTATCTCGGCGGCCAGGCGGGCTATTGCCTCGGGGTCTGCGTAGGGAGCGAAGTGGAATCCTTCAAGAAAAGGGGAAAACCCTTCTTTGTATTTTTCAGATCCCGTGGCGCTGAGTGCCCCGAAAGTCCTTCCGTGAAAAGCCCCTTCGGTTGAGATGACCGCGAATTTCTCGCCGTTTTCCGCTCCCCACTTCCTGGCGAGCTTTATCGAGGCTTCAACGGCTTCGGTTCCGCTGTTACAGAAAAACACCTTGTCCGCAAACGAGTTTGAAACGAGCATTTCGGAGAGCGCACTCTGGTTTTCTATGTTAAAGAGGTTTGAGGTGTGAATCAGGGTGGCGGTCTGGGACTTTATGGCGTCTGTGATACTTGGGTGACAGTGCCCGAGGTTGTTAACGGCTATCCCGCTTGTGTAGTCAAGATACTTTTTCCCCTCCGTATCCCAAAGCCACGAACCGCTTCCCTTCCGCATCGTTATGGGGAGACGGCTGTAGGTCTTCATCAGGTATTTTCCCCGTGGATCTTCCATTTTCCCTTACCTCAGAGGGTTATCTCCGTCCCTATTCCGGAATCGGTAAGAAGCTCGAGTATGAGAGCCCTTTTTACTCCCCCGTTTATTATGTGCACCTTGCTTACCCCTTCTTCAAGAGCCTCAAGCGCGCACATTACCTTGGGAATCATTCCGCTGTTTATTGTCTCGTTCCTGATAAGCCTCTCGGCCTGCTTTTTAGTCACGGAGGATATGAGTTCTCCTTTTTTGTCCAGGATGCCGTCAACATTGGTCAGCAGTATGAACTTTGCAGCGCGAAGCGCTCCCGCTACTTTACCCGCCACGTGATCCGCGTTTATGTTGTAGGTGGTTCCGTCTTCCCCCAACCCTATGGGAGCTATAATCGGAATGATATTTTTGCTTTCAAGCGCCCTGATTACCTCGGGGTTTATTTCCTGAACTTCGCCCACGTAGCCGAGGTCTGCGTTCTCGGGAATATCTATACTGTGTTTGGCGGCGAAGGTGTGAAGGTCGAACTTCTTAGCCTTTATAAGCCCCCCTTCCTTGCCCGAGAGTCCCACCGTTTCCATCTGGTGGCGGTTTATCGACGTCACGATCTGCTGGTTTATCTTTCCTGCAAGCACCATTTCTACCACTTCCATTACCTGCCTGCTGGTAACTCGGAGTCCGGCTATGAAGTCGGATTTTATTCCCATAGTGTCGAGATGCTCCTGGATCTGGGGCCCTCCTCCGTGGACTACTACCGGTTTTATCCCGACGTACTTCATCAGTATGAGGTCGCGCACGAAATTCGAAAGATCTGCGCTTGCTACACTTCCGCCGTATTTGACAACGACGGTTTTGCCGTGAAACGCCTCTATGTAGGGGAGGGCTTCGACCAGTATTTCCGCCCTCTGGGCTGAACTGCTCATAAAAAACTCCTTTCTGCGAAGAAAAACATTATATAGCAACCAAGGGTTTTATTACAACACCCGAAATAATCATGTATGAGGATTTGGATTTCAGGTGGTCGAAAGGAAAATGGCAGTTCCCGGGATTGAGAAATCTTCTAAAGGTGCAAAAACACCTCAGGGGTAAAGAAGTGATTTCCGCCTGGAAATCCTCGCCTGCCTGCCTGTCAGCTCCTGTGCCTGTAAGTCAGTTGAACTCCGAAGACCCTGCCTTTGGCAAGAGGGGAGAACGTGCCGCCAAGAGGAGCCGCAAGCGGCGGCGTGCCCAGCATGCTGGGCAGCTGGCTGTCCCCTCCATGCTTGACTTCGTCAAGCAGGTTCTTGCCGTAGAGGCCAATTGAGAACCGGCCGTTTCCGGGGATGATGTCAACTCCGGCGTCAAGTATGTTCTGCTCCAGTATGTAGCCCCTGTTGTCGTCGCTGAAGTATGATTTGTCGCGGTAAGAGTAGCTTATGCGGGACGTTACCCGGCCCCAGCTGGTTGCTCCCGTGTCGTGGGTAAGTCCCACGCTGTAGGTCCACTTCGCGGCCCGGGGAAGATCAAGGGTCTCGTCGTTTCCATCCACGCTGCCGTCAAGATTAAGATCATGCTTGACCTTGGTGTACTCCGGGTTTACATACCCTACCGAACCGACCAGAAGCACGTTCTCCGCGACGGCGAACAGTCCGTCTAGTTCAAAACCGTAGGTCTCGACGTCGGCGGTGTTGTCGATCAGCTGGACTATGCCGAGTCCTTCAACGGGGAAGTTGATCTCCCTTTGCAGGTCATCAATCATGTTGTAGAAAACCGCTCCGTAGAGGCGGCCGCGATTGTTTGCGACCTTGAATCCGGCCTCGAAACTGTCGACCGTTTCTTCATCATACGGTCCCGGGGGATGGACGGGCGAGACGTTGCGGAGATTGAAGCCTCCCGAGCGAAATCCCCTGGTCCAGTGTCCGTAAACGTTGGCCCTGTCGCTTATGTAGTAGGCAGCGCCGAGTTTCGGAGACCAGCTGTGCCAGGTTTCCCCGCCCGTAAAGTCAAACTCGCAGTCGGGACCTTCGACGATATTGCATGACGGCGCTAATGAAGCGGGGGGAGTCTTGGTAGCAATCAGTGCTATTTCGGCGTCTCTTTTCTCGCGCGTGTAGCGCGTGCCGGCGGTAAGGACAATCTGGTTTGTAAGGTCGTAATCAAGAGACAGAAACAGGCCCAGGGTCTCGATGTCGTAGTTTCCGCCTCCAGACTGGGAAACATCCGCTCCGGGAGGCAGCGGCTGACCGGATGCCGCTAGAACGCCGGCAAGAAGAGAGCGGCGCTCGTGATAGTTGATTTCATTGCTGAAATAGTAGACTCCCGTGGTTGCGTGGAGGCTTTCGAGAACCCTGCCCGCGTAGCGAAGTTCGTTGCTCCACTGCCTGTACTTGGTCCATGCCTGCCCGCTCATCAGGTCAAGCGGCGAGGAATCAAGGTCAAGAGCCGAGAAGGTTTCTGAATCACGCCAGCCGAAAATGTTTGTAATCGTGCCGTCGCCGAAATCCACGTCCCAGTCCGCCCGGGCGGTGAAAAAATGAGCTTCGTTTTCTCTTTTGCCTTCCTCATTAATGCTGAAGTCGTGGCTGTCTCGGTCAAAGTCAGCCGCTTGGTTCGTGGCGCCGAACCCGTTTGTGTGGCTCTGCGCTGCGGGGCCGTCACCCTCAACGCTGTCGTACTGGTATCGGAGCACAAGGCTCAGGTCGTCTGTGGGGTCCCAGATAATCACGGGCCGCACCATCCGGACGTCCAGTTCGCCGAAAGCTTCGCCGGTGTGAAGATTCTCAAACCAGCCGTTATCCTGGTTTGTGTACGCGGTCACCCTGGCGCGTACAGTCTCGCCGAGAGGTCCTCCCACCGTGCCCATGTAGTAACTGTTAAGACCCTCTCCTCCCCCCTCAAAAGAGGTGCGAAAGGCTGTCTCCAGACTATCTCCGGGCTTTTTCGTGTTAACGAGTATTGCGCCCCCGGTCACGTTGCGGCCGAAAAGCGTTCCCTGCGGGCCCCTGAGCACCTCGATGCTCTCGATATCGAACGTATCGAACAGGGCGCCGTTTGTTGCCCCGAAGTAAACGCCGTCGACGAACACTCCCACAGTCGGGTCGACAGACGGTATTGAACTGTTTACCCCTAGTCCGCGAATGGAAAAGTTGGCGATCCCTCCTACTGTGCCGATGTCGTCGAGCGCGACGTTGGGCATCTTTACGGCGAGACTCTCAAGGTCTCTTACCTTAAGGGCGTCAATCTCTTCGGAACTGAAGTGCGTTACGGAGAGCGGGATGTTCTGAATCGGCTCCTCCCGTTTTCGCGCCGTGACCGTGATCTTCTCAAGCAGGACGCTGCTTACGCCGAATGCTTCCTGGGCGTTTGCCGCGACGCCGCTTACAAGGGTAAAAAGCGCGCCCACTACGAAAGTGCCTAAGAGCGCCTTTAATCTGGATTTAAATTTCCCGCGAACCATATGGATACCCTCCCCTTTTTTCGATAACATGACCTGTAATTTTCCGTTGCGGCCCGTTGATTTTCTTGGCCTTCCTCTAAGAATCAATTATAGCATGAGTTAAATCGCGATTGCACGACTTTTAAGAAGTGTTTACCGTGGGGTTTTCGTTGCTCAGAGAAGTCCCAGGGCTTTTTTCTGGCGTTTCCCCGTCTTTCTTACCCTTACGCGAAACCGGAGTTCGACTCCGGCTCCGTCCCCGTAGAAGCTTCCCGACACGGGGGCGATGAGCCCGTGGGTGGCGCCCCCCGCGACAGCCACGTGGCGGTCCGAGACCGCAAGACCCGAGGAGGGATCGTAGCCTCTCCACCCTCCGCCCGGTATGTAGACCTCGGCCCAGGCGTGAAGCTCGTCTCCTTTTTTTCTTCTTGCGCTGAGTGCATAGCCGCTTACGTGTCTGCACGCAAGGCCGACCGAGCGGCAGACGGCTGAGAAAAGTTCCACGAGGTCCCTGCAGGACCCTCTTTTTTCCCTGAGAGTTCTCTCCGCGGACCAGGGGCCGCCCTGCTCCCTGGCGACGTGAGGAAAGTTATCGTGTATGTGCTCACAGAGCGAGAGAACAAAGTCCGTGGTTCTTCCCATGGTTTGCGAGAGAATCGTTTCGCGAAGCGGCGAGACCGCCAGGGCAGTTCTTTTGCTTACCGCGAGGTACGGGCGAAGGGCCATCTTCTGCTCGCGCGGGTATTGCATCGGCAGGTCAAGGAACCTTACGTCTGAGACTATGAAGTCAAAAGGGTTTTCCCGAAGCGTCTCGACGACACAGCTGGTACCAATTGTGAGGCTCTCGAACTCGCCCGTAAACCAAAGGGTAACGGTAGTGTTTCCGTCGAGATCCGAGTTCACGCTTCTTCCCGCTTCGGGGGGATCCGTCCTGAGCGAGAACATATGGGTCATCTGCCCCCCGCCGTCTCTGGGGCGAAGCCTCACGGTGTGTGGGGCCAGGACCACTTTTTTTCCGTAAGAGTAAGTCGTGTTGTGATCTATGCTAAGCAGCACTTTTCGGGCTTCTGTTAAGGATTTTTCTTACCCATTCAGCGGGCATTTCCTCGGCTGATTTCCTGAGCCTCTCCTGCCACCACTCCGATATGTCCGCCAGTTCGTTTTCGTTGAATCTGTACTGCTCAAGGGAAAATGAATTGCTTCTGTAGACTACGATGTCTATCGGAAAATCGACGTCTATGGCGTTTATGCGGCTTGAATCAAACGCGAGGTATGCGATGCGAAGCGCCGTATCAAGGTTCGTGTCGTAGGTAAGCGTTCTTTTTATTATCGGTTTTCCGTATTTCGACTCGCCTATTATAACGTAGGGGGAAGTGGTCCCCACGTTGATCCAGTTTCCCTGGGGATAAACGAGGAAAAGCTGGGGCTCGGCGTCGTTTTCGAACTGCCCTCCTATTATGGAGTATATGTTGAAGGGAAATCCCGATTCGGAAAGATCCTCTCCATCTTCTTTTTTCACCCTGCGAAGCTCCCTTGAGAAAAGATTCACGGCCTTGTAGAGGCGGTCAAACGATTCCTGGGATTGTTCGAGCGCCTCGTCAAGATAGGTAATAGCCTTGTCTCTCGCGGAGCGAAGCCCCGACGTCATAAGGAAAAACGAGTTGTCCCCGGCCCTGTGGGTGGTGACCTTCTTTGCCCGTATGGCTTCATTTCCCGTTATTATGAGGTTGTCGGCTAGCCCGATTATTCCTTCCTTGAGTCTCATTCCCACGCAGAAAGTCATCTGTTTTCTCCTTCTCAGATATCGTCAAAGTCCTGAAGGACGCTGTCTGTTATCCCGTAGCTGAAGTAATCGTCGTATATGCGGTTTCCGACCTCGTTTATTTGGGACTGGAAACCGCTTAGGTACTCGTGCATTCCGTGCTGTACTATCTCCCCGACGCTTATGAACCGAAGGTCAGACAGAAGCCTTCCCATTTCTTTTTCGGTTTCGTTATTGTAGCAGCCCGCAGGGCTGTTGGATATGCAGTGAAGAGACTCGTCGGCCTGCGCAATGCAGTAAATTATTGAACGGGGAAACTGGTTATCAAGGATGAGGAAATCGATCACGTTGCCTATGGATATCTGCTGGTGCTTCGCCTTGTATGTCTCAAGGGCGCTTGTTGACTTAAGAAGCGCTATCCACTGCATGTTGTCTATAGACGTTCCCACGAGTTCCGCCTTGGGAAGCAGGGTGTAGTACTTGACGTCGAGGATTCTTGAAGTGTTGTCGGCCCGTTCCATCTGCTTTCCGAGTTCCGAGAAATGCCATGCCTCGCCGTGGGATATGCTTATGTACCCGGAACCGTGGAAAAGAAGGCTCTGCACCTTTGCCACTTCGCAGAATTTGCCGGGGTTGTCAAGCAGCTTCTGTCTGGCATCCTCGTTGTTTAGCTTGTGGTAGAAGCGGTTTATTAGAAGCCACATTTCAGAGGAGATTATTTCCCTTACGGAACTTGCGTTCTCACGGGCGCAGTTAACGCAGGAGATGATGGAGTTCGGGTTGTTGCGGTCAAGGACCATGAAGTTTATGACGTTCTCCCGGGTTGTGCTGTCATAAAGGCTTCTGAAAAGCTCCATGTCTCCCGTCACCTTCACTATGGGGTCCCACTCCTGCTCAACGGAGTCGTGGGTGTCAATGGCAAGGCTCAGGTTTACGCTTATAAGCCTCGCTGTATTGCCGGCGCGCTCTGCATAGCGGCTCATCCAGTATATAGATTCTGCGACGCGGCTTAGGATTTTCCGCCTCCTTTGCCCTTGGTGTTCTTTGCGGGAGCAAGCACCCAGGTGTCCTTGCTTCCCCCGCCCTGGGACGAATTGACTATCATCGAACCTTTGCGCAGGGCCACCCTGGTCAGGCCTCCGGGCAGGACGAATATTTCTTTTCCGTAGAGAATGAAGGGCCTAAGATCGACATGGCGTCCCTCGAAGTGATCACCCGCTATCACGGGGGCCCGGGAGAGGGACATGGTCTTCTGGGCTATGTAGTTTCTGGGGTCCGCCTTTATGTTTCTTTTTGCCTGGGCGAGTTCCTCTTTTGTCGCCTTGGGCCCGAACACTATCCCGTATCCTCCGGATTCATTCGCGGGCTTTACGACCAGCTTCTCTATATTGTCGAGCACATATTTTCTGGCCTCATCCTCCTCGCATATATACGTCGGCACGTTCGGGATTACGGGCTCTTCTCCCAGATAGTACTTTATTATCTTCTCTACGTAGGCGTATATTATCTTGTCGTCGGCCACCCCTCCTCCGGGGGCATTGGCTATGGCGACGTTTCCTGCCTTGTACGCGCTGAAAAGCCCCGGAACTCCGAGCACTGAATCCGGGCGGAACACCTGAGGGTCGAGGAAGTTGTCGTCTATCCTTCTGTATATGACATCCACTTTTTCAAGTCCCTTTGTGGTTTTTAGGTAAACGAAATTCTCTACCACGACGAGATCCCTGCCCTCGACAAGCTCTATTCCCATCTCCTTTGCCAGAAACGAGTGCTCGAAGTAGGCCGAGTTGTAGATCCCCGGGGTGAGAAGCACCACCTTCGGGTTGGCTGTTCTGTCGGAGAGAAGGTACTGGAGGGTGTCATGGAGGTGGAGTCCGTAATCGCTTATGGGCATTATCTCTACGGTGCCGAATACCTTGGGAAACGTGCGCTTTAGAAGCTCGCGGTTCTCAAGCACGTAGGAGACGCCCGAGGGCGAGCGAAGGTTGTCTTCGAGGATGTAGAAGTTTCCGTCCGAATGTCTTATCAGGTCCGTTCCCGTGATGTGGCACCAGATGTTCTTCGGAGGGGAAAAGCCGACGCAGTCAAGGCGAAACTCCCTGCTTGAGAGGATGAGTTCCTTGGGAACCACCTTGTCCCTAAGGATCTTCCGGTCGTTGTATATGTCGTCTATGAAGAGGTTAAGCGCGTGGATTCTCTGCTTGAGACCCCTTTCTATGAGCTCCCAGTCCTCGGCAGACACTATCCTCGGAATTATGTCGAAGGGGAAAATGTTCTCCTCGGAACTTTTCTTTTTTTCCGAGTAAAGTGTGAAGGTGACCCCCATCTCGAACAGGTTCATCTCGGCTGCTTTCTGCCTCTCGATCAGCTCTCCGTCAGAGAGACTTTCTATCCTGTCGGTTAAAAAGCGGGTCCATTCATGCGGGGTGGAGTTGTCCTTAAATACCTCGTCGTAAAAGCCTTCCGTATCGTAGTTTGTGAAATTCATCTCGGCTCCAATGCCTTTCTCCTGAAGAATCTAACTAAAAGCGGGGATCATAACAAAGGCTTCCCCGCTGACTTCTTAAGAAAAAAACGAGCGGGCAGCAGGCGGACCAGCAGACGAACCTGCTCGGCATAATGTTTGTAGTTACACACGGCGTGCTCCTTTGACACTTTCGGACGAAGGCAGGAGTTCCTCTATCACGTAAATTCTGTAAACCGGATGCAGTTTGCCAAAACAGTCTGGATTGTTCAGAATTTTTATCGTCTAAAGGTTTTGTAATAGGAGTGATTGCAATGAGCATGAAACGCTACCAGTTAAAACTCAGCGGCCTTCCGGAAAACAAGGGGCAGATTAAGGCCAAGAGGCTCTTGCGCGTTGTGGAAGCCCTTGTTGAAACGGCGGAGAGAACTACGCGGCTGTCAGCTACCGGGGAGGGCAAGAGCAGAGGGTCAAAGCCTGGATGGTTGAATGCAACCGTCGATTTTACAATAACGGGTTTGAAAACGGGTTCTACGGTTATCGACCTTGAAGCTCCAAGTCTTGGTGATACTGCCTATGACGTGTTTGCTCAGCTTGATTTTTGGCGTGAGCAACCAAGCCTTGACGACACAGCACTTGATCTTGCGGCACTTGCCATTGAAGAAGCCGGAACCGACTGTCCCGAGGGCGATCGGTTCGACAGTTCCGTTCTCGATTCGATTCTCAAGCTCAGCAGCTCTGGGGGAGCTTCTGGAGTTAGTTACGAGTTAATTCCCCGCGATTCGGCTAGGGGTCGTTTCACGCTTGATGACCAGATGAGTGCACGGGTTAAAGAACAGGTCAAAAACATCCCCCATCCCAAAGCGTTTGTAGTGGCAGGTATGCTTGACGAAATCAAACACGGTGGGGGACGCTTCCGTCTTCTGCTTGAGAAAAATTCATACATTCTCGGACGGCTGAACACTGATTTTCTGGACGTTGAAACTTTACGTTTTCTCTGGGGTAAGCCGACGACCGTGGAAGGAATGGTTCACTTCAAAGTCAACGGACAGCCCAGATTGATTGAAGCTCGCAAGATAAGTGCTCGCGTTGAAGGTGACGATGTTTTTGAAGAAATGCCATCTGGAAATCAGGATATGGAGAGAGTTATAAAAACCTCTGGCAAGATAGCTGATCCCAAAAGTCTCGCAGGCGCGTGGCCCGGGGATGAGCCTATTGAGGAACTCTTGGCTGAACTTGATTGACCTCTAGGAAAAAAACGTTTTCTTTGATAGGTTGTCTTAATCTGTGCCGGGAATAAGGACGCAGAAAGGCGCTTCTCAACTTCATATGAAGAGTGTTTCAAGCATTGCCCGTTGCTGTGCGTGTTTCTTCGGATTTTCGGCTCTGAGCTTCCGCAGATTTAGCAGTTTCCACTGGACTGCGGGAAGATATAAGGCTTCAGGTAGGCCGATCAGTTCAAAGTCGGGTTCCGTATCGTGAAGGGAAAACAAAAACGCTGCTATATCACCCGTAAGGCGTTTTCTAATATCGGTAAAGAGATGTGTTCTCACCGCTTCGAGCTCGGGTTGCGTGATTCTTTCGCGCGTCATCCCTGAAAATTCCTCCATGTACAGCTTCTTGATCGGTAAAGGAAGTGGCGACAGCAATTCATGAGGTGGCCTGTTGGAAGAAGAGACATAAGCCATAAAAACACGGAACAAATCGTCACTTATACCTTCGTTTTCGTAGAGCAGTCTTATGTCATAAAGATCACGTGGGTGCTGTCGGTCAAGCGCTGCATGCAATTTACCTCCATACAGGTCTTCAAAAGAGACAACCTGGGCTTCGGCGAAACCGAAAGTTTCCTCAACGGTATCTGTAACCTTGAGCAGTCCGGGTGGTAAAACCGTTCCCCGCATGACAGGAGATATCTCGATTTTCACTTTTGCGTTACCGCTTATGGCCATGATACGAGTGTCGAGATTTCCTCCACCTGCGATGCGTTGAAACTGTACATTCCTATTGCTACGGGCGAAGAAGTTCATTGCTCGCTTCAGTGCTAAGTCGATATTGCCCAGAGATATAGGCCGGCTTTCCACGGGTAAATAGACAAGATCGATATCAACGGAGAGGCGCGGCATGTCTCGGTAAAAGAGATTGATTGCGGAACCGCCTTTCAGTGCGAATACTTTTTCTGCAGCAATAGTGGGCAGCAGGCGGACCAGCAGACGAACCTGTTCAGCGTAATGTTTGTAGTTACACATGGCGTGCTCCTTCGACACTTTCGGACGAAGGCAGGAGTTCCTCTGTCACGTAAATTCTGTAAACCGGATGTAGCTTGCCTCCTTTGACCAAGGCGCGCGGTCCTGAGCCGAAATTGACTGCGGACTTGTCCAGGTATTTGAGCCAGGAGTGAGAATGTCTTTCGGCGAACACGAAAAACAGACGTTTTACCTTTACGCTTCGGCAAAGGCGCAGCAGAGATGCCAGATTCCCAGGTCGCAATGTCGTAAGTCCCTGAAAAACCATATTCAGATTGTCAAAGCCTGCTTCGCCACGCAGATCGTGCAGTGCTTCAAGTATGGCGCGCTCGGGAGAAGATACTTTGATCGGCCATCGCCAGGGACTTACCGTTGGCCCGCCGTCGCTGTCCGTTTCGGCGGCAAGCTCATCGTCCTCGTTCTCAATGCCCGTGGTGTCGTTGCCGAACAGGGAGCGCGATTGAACAATGAATCGGGTTTTGAACGGCAGACGCCCGAACCAGGACGGAACCTTCCCGTACAGATATATGCCGGTGCTGCCGCCCAGCCGCAGGTAATGGGAGTAACCGTGAAATTCAAGCGCGCTGAGTCCTCCAAGATGAACGCCATAGCCCATGATGCTCTGGATGGATATGAGTGGCATTTGCCACTCCCAAGGCGTCGGAACGGAAAGTGCCGACAAGGGGCGGCGATAGACTCCCCGGGTCAGTTTTTCAAGCCACCCTCGCTTTACGTAGCCGTGTATTGACTTTGAATCTATGCCATGGTCGCGAAGCCATACGGCATCGACTATGAAACCAGGCGGAACATTGTCTATAAGGTTTTTTAATCTTGGTTTCTTTTGACTATTCATAACCATATATATTATATATTTTTAAAATTTTAGCAAGGTTAATTTTGAATTCATCTAAATAAAGATATTTTTCACCCTTCAAATAAGAGTATTTTAAAAGATTTTTTGGTTTGTATAACGATTCTCGGACAAGTGCGCAGCTTGAAAAGGAATTTTCTGGCGTGACCGCCCGCGCTCCTTTTTTTACCTGAGGCTCTTTAGAAATTCCGAAGAATCGATATTTGATACTCTAACGGCCTCTTTCATGACAAGGGCGTATTCGGGGTTAAATTGGAGGCGGGACACAGACGGGGTGTGGCTCCCAAGCATTTTCTTAGAGTATGTACCTGCTGAGATCCCTGTCCTTGACAATGTCGGCTATTTTCTCCTCAACGTAGTTCTTGTCTATGGCGAATTTCTTCTCCTTCATGTCGGGAGCGTTAAAGGATATCTCGTCAAGCAGCTTCTCAAGAACGGTGTGAAGTCTCCTTGCCCCTATGTTCTCGGTAGAGCTGTTAACTTCAGCCGCGGTCTCGGCTATTTTCTCTATCGCCTCGCTGGTGAAAGAGAGCTTTATGTCCTCGGTCCTCATAAGCTCGGTGTACTGTTTTATAAGAGCGTTTTTGGGCTCGGTGAGGATTCGTATGAAATCGTCTTTGGTGAGCGCCTCAAGCTCAACCCTTATCGGAAAGCGCCCCTGGAGCTCGGGTATGAGATCGGACGGCTTTGAGACGTGAAACGCTCCGGCTCCAATAAAGAGTATATGGTCGGTTCTCACCATCCCGTGCTTCGTGGTGACGCTGCTTCCCTCGATTATGGGGAGAAGGTCCCTCTGCACCCCTTCCCTTGAAACATCGGGGCCCGAGACGCCGTTTTTTCCGGCGACCTTGTCTATCTCGTCTATGAAGATTATCCCCGAGTTCTCGGTTCTCTCGAGAGCCAGATGGGTGACCTTGTCCATGTCTATCAGCTTTCGGGCTTCCTCCTCGGTGAGGATGTCCATAGCCTCGGGAACCTTGACCTTTCTCACCTTCGATTTCTTGGGCATGAGGCTGCCGATCATCTCCGAGATTCCGGGGTCCATCTCCTCGACCCCCGCTTGGCTGAACACCTGTATGGGAAGAGACCTAGCCGTTATCTCTATCTCGACTTCCCTGTCGTCAAGCTTTCCGTCCCAAAGAAGCTTTCTCATCTTCTTTTTGGTCTCGCTCATTTTTTTCCTGGCTTCTTCCATATCTTCCTCCGTCCCGGTGACGGGGCGAGTCGGGACGAGCAGGTCAATGAGCTTGTCCTCAGCAAGCTCCCTTGCCCTCGTGTTAACAGAAAGGGTCTCTTCCTCTGTTACCATGTTGACGGCTATCTCCGTGAGGTCCCGTATCATTGACTCAACGTCCCGGCCCACGTAGCCGACTTCGGTGAACTTCGACGCCTCAACCTTTACAAAGGGGGCCTGGGCGAGTTTTGCCAGGCGTCTGGCTATCTCTGTTTTCCCCACGCCGGTGGGTCCCATCATAAGTATGTTCTTCGGGGATATCTCGTCGCGAAGCTCGGGCGATACTTTCTGCCTTCTCCATCTGTTTCGAAGCGCCACGCCCACGGCCCTTTTGGCCATGTTCTGCCCGACTATGTACTTGTCTAGCTCCGATACTATTTCCCTCGGGGTGAGATAGGATTCCTGGGACATTAATCTATTTCCTCTATTGATATGTGGGTGTTTGTGTAAATGCAGATTCCGGCCGCGATCTCAAGTGAGCGCTCGACTATCTCCGGGGCGGAGAGCTCCGAGTGCCTGGCAAGTGCCAAAGCGGCCGCCTGGGCGAAGGGGCCTCCCGAGCCTATTGCTATCACGCTCTCATCCGGCTCTATCACGTCTCCGCTTCCGGAAATTATGAGCATGGTTTCGGAGTTTGCGACTATGAGCAGGGCCTCAAGCCTTCTGAGTATCCTGTCCGTTCTCCATTCTTTCGCAAGCTCTACCGCGGCACGCTCAAGGCTTCCCCGGAACTCCTCAAGCTTTCCCTCGAACTTGTCAAAAAGGGTCATCGCGTCTGCTGTAGAGCCCGCGAATCCGGCACAGATCTTCCCGCCGTACATTTTCCTTATCTTGTTCGCGTTATGTTTTACCGCGGTTGCTCCCATGGTCACCTGGCCGTCGCCCCCAAGGGCCACCCGGTCGTCTTTTTTAACGCAGAGTATCGTGGTTCCGTGAAACTGGCTCATCATCTTTTCCTTCCGATGCCGCTAGGCGTTCGGGTGGGTCTTGTCGTACACTTCCATTATCCTCTCGACCGAAAGGTGTGTGTATCTCTGGGTCGTCGAGAGGCTCGCGTGACCGAGCATCTCCTGGATTGCCCGAAGGTCCGCGCCGCCCGCAAGCAGGTGGGTGGCAAACGAGTGCCTGAGCACGTGGGGGCTCACGTTTTTCGATATTCCCGATACAAGGCCGTACTTCTTTATTATCCGCGCAAGGCTTCTCGTGGTTATCCCGCCTCCCCGGGAGTTAAGGAATACATGGCTGGATGAGGGTTTAAGCTTTCCCCTTATGTCGAGATACTCACCCAGGGCGAAAAGCGCCTTTGATCCCACGGGAACTATCCTCTCCTTGTTCCCCTTTCCGCGAACCCTTATTACAGCCTCTCCCATGCTGAGATCGGCAAGCGTGGCTCCCGCGAGTTCGCTTGCCCGCAGGCCGCTTGAGTAAAGAAGCTCGAGAATCGCCCTGTCGCGCACGCGGAGCGGATTTTTCCCGGAATCCTTTACGTCAACAAGATTAAACACCTCGTCCACGCTTAAAAATATGGGCAGGCGTTTTTCCTTTCTAGGGGTGCGCACGAGTTTTGCGGGGTTCTGCGCCACGAGGCCTTTTCTTACCAGATACGAGAAAAAGGATCTTATCGCCGATACCTTTCTCTCTACAGAGGATGGGGAATTTTTTCCGTAGAGGGTTGAGACGTACGCGTTTATGGTCGCGATGTCTGTGTCCTCGATCTTTTTTTCTTCCCTTACGAGAAAATCGCGGAAGTTCTCAAGATCGCCCCTGTAGGCCTTTACCGTGTGTTCCGAGTAGTTTCTTTCGTACGAGAGGTGCTTTATGAAGCTTTCGGTCAGTTCGTTCATCTATTTTGAAATATATACGCTCATTTGCTTTGGACAAGGGATAAGGCAAATATTGTTAAGGGCAGGTGAGCCGGCAGTTTTTTGATACGGAAGGCAGGGAGAGCTTTTCAAATCCATAAACGGCAGTACTCCGGACTTCAGGCGGAGTCACTGCTGCCTTACCCGGAAAATGTTTTCCTTCCATGACTTTTCCTTACCTGGGTCTCCATTTTAACGGCACATTATTAATCATAAAACAGGTGTAAAATGATTTATAAATGGTATGCTTATGCCTCATGCGATGGAACTGGCAACGGCCCGAGTGGCCTGATTTTACCTACGAACCGGAACTTCTCGAGGGTTCGGAGCATGATTTCCTGCGAGGGACGGGCCTGCTTTTCGGAGCTTACATGCATCTTGACGAACAGGAGCGGGACCTGCTCAGGGTGGAGATTATAGGCGATGAAGCCCTTAAGACTTCTGAAATCGAGGGAGAGTATCTTGACCGCGAAAGCTTACAGTCGTCTCTTCGCCGGCATTTCGGCCTGCAGACAGACGACCGGAAAGTGAGTTCGGCCGAAGCCGGGATCACTGACCTCATGGTTGACCTTTACGGCACTTACGAAGGTACGCTTTCCCACGAAACGCTTTACCGCTGGCACAGGATGCTCACGCTCGGGCGCACTGACCTGAGGTGCGTAGGCTGTTACCGTGAGCACGGTGTTGAGGTGGTCTCGGGGCCTCTTCACAGACGCAGGATTCATTTCGAAGCGCCTCCGCAACAGAGAGTAAAGCGGGAGATGGACGGATTTGTCCGTTGGTTTAACCGAAGCGCTCCGGGCGCTGCGACGCCACTTCCGGCACTTACCCGCGCCGGCACTGCGCATCTTTATTTCGAGTGCATTCACCCGTTTGAGGACGGAAACGGTCGCATAGGCCGTGCGGTGTCCGAGAAAGCGCTTGCCCAGTCTCTGGGCCACCCTACGCTGATTGCGCTCGCCACAGTGATCAGCAGGAACAGGAAAGCTTATTACGGGGCTCTAGGGGAGGCGAACACGAAAAACGAGATAACTGGCTGGCTTTGCTATTTTGCCCGTACCGTGCTAGATGCGCTTTCGTATACGCGGATCTACGTGGAATTTCTTATAAAAAAGGCCAAGTTGCTTGAGCGTATGCGGGGAAAAATGAATCCGCGGCAGGAAAAATGCCTGCTTCGGATGTTCGAGGAGGGCCCTGAGGGTTTTGCAGGTGGTCTCAGCGCGGAGAATTATATAAGCATCACAAAGGCCACGCGACCGACCGCCACTCGGGATCTTTCGGATCTGGTTGCTAAAGGTGCGCTTGCAAGAACAGGAGAGCGCAAGTCCACGCGCTACCATCTGAATATCGATTTACGGATTTAAACCGGATTTTGAATCTTGCGCTTTCGTGTTTTTTGGGTGATGCCGACAGGGGGAAATACTCGGGTCCTCTCCCGAATAGGAAACGAAAGGTTCTTCATCCGATCGTCCCGGTTACTGGACAAGAGCAAGGAAAAATTCGTTCAAACGTAATGAACAAATTTTGTAAAAATAAAGCTTGCCTTTAGAAATCATAAAGATTAAATTTATATATCAAAAGGAGCAGGTATGAATTACAAGGCACGGAAATTGTCCGGGAAGGTTCTGTTTTCCCTGAAGCAGAATCCCGTGGTGTTTCTCAATGGCCCGCGTCAGTCGGGCAAAACCACGCTTGTGCGGGAGCTTGCCCGCAATGAGTATCCCGCCGAGTACGTATCTTTTGACAACGTTACTCATATGGAGGCCGCCTACGCCTCTCCCGAGAGTTTTCTCGGCCGTCGCGGGGGACCGGTGATTATTGACGAGGTTCAGCTGGTTCCCGACCTGTTCCGCGCCCTGAAGATTGTTGTTGACGAAGCGCGCCTCGGGGAGGGGAGGAGCAACGGCATGTTCCTGCTTACGGGTTCGGCGAATATAATGGTTTTGCCGAAGCTCTCCGATTCCCTTGTCGGACGTATGAGCGTAAGAACCCTTTATCCGTTTTCAGCCTGCGAGGTTTTCTCTGCGGAAGGAAATTTTCCAGAGAGACTTTTTTCAGCCGATTTTGCCGACATGGGAAAGGAATATGCGCTTAGCGAAGCTATTGAGTCAGCCACGTTTCCTGAAGTATCGGGAAAACCCGCACACGAACGAGAGGAGTGGTTTGACGGCTATCTTGCAACCATACTGCAGCGTGATGTGCGCACGATTACCGAGCTTGAGAAAATCGGCATTCTGCCGAGACTGCTCAGGGTTCTGGCGGCCCGCGCCGGCAAACTTATGAATGATGCCGAGATTGCGCGCGACGTGGGACTTAACCAGGTTACCGGCAAAAGCTATCGCGGGATTCTTCAGGCTATGTTCCTCAGCTTTGACGTCAGGCCATGGTACCGAAACGTCGGAAAACGGCTCGTGAAGTCATCCAAAGGTTATATCGTCGATACTCTTCTTCTTTGTCATCTGCTTGGCCGGAGCCTTGAGGGCCCGAGCGGCCGATGGAGCGATTTTTACGGTCACGCGGTCGAGAACTTCGTCGCCTCCGAGCTTCGAAAGCTGCTTTCCTTCTCCGATATGCGGGCGGAACTCTTTCATTTTCGTACTGCTGACGGCAAGGAGGTGGATTTCGTTCTGGAGCGCCCGGACGGTTCGGTTGCCGGTATCGAGGTAAAGGCTTCGAAACGGGTTGTTTCATCCGATTTTAAAGGCATGGAAGCGCTTCGGGACCTGGCAAAAGATGATTTTGTCTGCGGAGTCGTTCTTTACCCGGGAGAGGATGTGGTTCCTTTCGGCGAGAGGTTCCTTGCCGTTCCTCTCTCCGCCCTCTGGCAGTAGCTGAAGACATGTCAGATCCTTCGGGAAGATTCGTTGCGTTACCCCGGAGGCTCTGCCGGCTATTCGTTCTTGTTCCGTCGGCTTGCGCAGTTCTCCGGTTAACTCCGGTTAAGCCGTTCGATAGCGTCGCTAATTAGTTTTATATTGCTTATACCGACCCCGTACTTTATCGCAAGCGTCTCCCATCCCGCGAGGGAATGTCGTGTGCGCTCGATGGTCTCCGTGATCGTTTTATCATCAAGCTTGGCTTTTTGCCCGAGAGCCACAAGATGCGCGGATGAGGGATCTTTCTCTTCGCCAAGCACCGTCGTGCTCTGCTGGCCGCCCGGACCGGAAGAAAAAGTAATGTCATAGGCGGGGGACAGTTTCCACCCGCCTTTAAAATCCATAACAAATGAGAAATTCTTCGCGTGGTCGTCGCGGTTGTGCGACATGACGTTAAAAACCGCGTGGCGGTACATTTTTTCGACTTCCCGCATGTCGCGGGTCATTATTTCCGTTAACGCAAGCAGGTCTTCATAGTCAAGAGACGGCGTACGGAAATCCGAATGAAGCAGACCGCCTGCGGTATGGACATGAAGCCGGGTCATTCCACCTTCAGATTCTTTGCGGTCAAATCTCCTGGTGGTGAAATACCCAGGCCCGTTCTTTGCCGGGAGAAGGCGCGTTTCGCTCATAAATACTTCCGCTTCCCTGGCCATAAGGGAGTAAACGTATTCAATGGCGCCGGCATCCGGGCCGTCTTGGGTGTTCGGGAACTTAACAAGCCAGTGAGCGTAGTTTCTGAATGTTTTACCGGTCGCACCATGGATGATTTGACTGCCGCTCTGATTGATGCTCACCATCGCCTTGGGACGCGCTCCCGCAGAGGACCCGTTTAGCGCCACCAGTTCTTCAAGCACGTCCTCAGCGGAACCTCTAAGTACCAGCTGCGTTTTTAACGCGAGATCATCAATATTAAGAGCGCCGGAAAGCCTTCGGCTGCTGAGGTCGGGTTCGTAGACAAGAGCTCCCATGCCTCTGTGTCCGACATGAGCCAGCCTGTCGAGAGGAGTAAGGCGACCGGGTTCTACTCCCCTTGATCTTGCGAGACGGTCTACCAGTAGGCGCCCCCATCCGTCTGGAAGACTATCATGAAAAACACCGGGGAGACCTTCGAACAGCATGGGATCAAACGTGATGAGCTCGGGCTTCCGCGGAAGACGCAGCGGCGAAATCTCAAGGCTGCGGGGGAGAGTCGGAGCGTGTTCAAAATAGATTCTGCCCTCGGCGGAGAGTGCGAGCGTTCCTGCGTGGACAGGCTCCCGCCCGAAATCAAGGCTTACCGTTATCTCGGAAACGGGAGAATAGTTCATTCGCGCCATCCTCTCTTGCGGCGCGGCTTCCTGCTTTTCTCCTCAATCACTTCATTGATGGATGAATACGCGGGGGTGGGCGATTCGCTCGCCTTTACAATGTCCTCAAGTGCGTCAAGAACCATGGCAAGCTTAAGGAAGGATTCAAGGGAAACAACTCCTTTCTGCTCGAATTTTCGCAGGGTCGCGAGACTGACCCCCGAGCGTTTTGCAAGACCCTGCTGGGTGAGCCCCGTTGCGAGACGTCGGTTGCGCATGTTCGCCGCGATTGTTTCCTGTGCTTTTGAAAGCGTAAAAAGTAATACCACAATATTAAAAACAGCCTGTTTTTATATTTATCAATATTATAGTATTATTTCTGATGGTCTTCAAGTGACGGCAGAGATTTTTCTCGGATACTGTGAAGAACATGGAAAAGACGCCTCTTGGGGCTTCACTTTAACGGGTTCTGCTGACGGCAGTCCCAAGCTTTTACCTGTTTTCCTCGAGCTCCGAAAGCTTCGTTATTCCCAGCACTCCGCTAAGCCTTGATCGATGTCGAGGGAACGAATCCCCGGAACCGGTTGCTTCGTTACAAGGGACACTCCCGTGTCATGAAAGTCGAGACCGGGAGTGTTCTCCGGCTTCCTGCCCGTCTTTGAGTATTCAGCCACCGCCTCGATCCCGAGTGACGCCATTTTTAGGGGATACTGCATGGAAGTGGCCCCGATCTCGCCTCTGGCGACGCTTTTTACCCCTGAGCAGCTGCCATCTATGGAAACAATGAGAACATTCTCTTCCAGCCCCAGCTCTCTGAGTGCCGAATAGGCACCTGCCGCAGCCGGTTCGTTGATTGCATACACCAGATTCGGATCCTTCTGTATCAGGCTCTCCATGGCTTTGCGTCCGCCTGATTCTGTTCCCATGGTTGCACCACTGCCGACGATACGTGGGTCGTCCTCGTCATACATTTCTTTCGGGTTTTTGATATCGATGCCGAAGCCCTTGAGAAAGCCCTGGTTTCGCGACACTTCCACCGTTATCTGCCGGGCGGCCCCGTCAAGCGTCGCAATACTCGCGTCTTTTGCCGAAGCATCCATTATTGCCCGCGCCCACCTGCCGATCAGTTCCCCGGCCCGGAAGTTGTCGGTGGCGAATGTGGCGTCTGCTGAATCCGCCGAAGGAAAAGGGGTATCAAGCGCGATGACCAGCACTCCGGCATCTCGCGCTTTTCTGACTGCCTCGCCAAGTGCGACAGGGTCCGAAGGGGTGATCAGAATGCCTTTCGCTCCCGCAGCGATCAGGCTCTCGACTGCCTGAATTTGTGTTTGCGAATCTCCGTCGTACTCTCCAGCGAAGGTTCGCAATTCGATACCGAGTTGCTTAGCCCGCCTGAGAGCTCCCTCTTTAATCGTCACGAAAAACGGGTTGGTGTCGGTCTTGGTAATCAGGCCCGCTACAAGATCACCGGTTCTCTCGGGCGAGGCGGGAGTCGTGCCGCATCCGCTTGCAAGTGCGGCTAGAAGGTTGCACATCAAGCCCGCTGTTGCGAGCAGACGGATTGCAGATTGCATCTTGATCCTCCCATCGAAATCTGGCATCGCCGGAACCTGGCATCACATAGGCAGTCACCGGTTTTGATTCCGTCATATGTACACGTTACGTCAACCATACCACAGCACTGAAAGTCACACAACGCAGGGAGCAGACAGTCATATGCTTTTGCCTATGGCATTGTTTCTTGTGCCGTACCTGAGAAAATGGTTCTGTGCGGAACATTGGAAAATCCGTCCTGAACACGCAGGGATCAGGTGTCCTCGTCGAGGAAGCCGGGATCAAGGCTCATAACCCGCGCAAGGTCCTCGTCCGCTTCTTCTTTCCTGCCGACCCGCTTTTTGGCCTCCGCTCTCATTCTGTATGCAAACGCATTTTCCGGGTCAAGACCTATTGCCAGATCAAAATCGGCTATGGCTTCCTCGTTCATCTCAAGCCAGATTCTCGCCGCTCCGCGGTGGGCGTAATCCATGACCTCTCCGCCGTCTGCGTCGATTACATAATCCAGATCCCCGGCAGCCTCTTTGAAGCGCATAAGAGAAACGTTTGCGTATCCGCGTCCGCGGTGAGCCTCTACAAACCCGGGGTCGATATCGATCGCGGCCGTGAAATCATCCACCGCTTCCTCAAACCGCATGAGCCCCAGTCTGGCGAATCCCCGATTGTAATAAACTTCTGCGGAAGCGGGCTCAAAAAGCACCGCTTTTTCAAGGTCGGGCAGAGCTTCTTCGTAGAGGCCCAAGTCCGTTCTCGCGACCCCGCGGTTGGTGTAGGCCTCCGTATCTTCGGGGTCGAGGCGTATGGCCTTGTCATAGTCGGCTATAGCTTCTTCACTCCGCTTGAGATTGTGCTTTGAGAGTCCGCGGTCGTTGTAGATACAAGGCAGACCCGGGTCAAGACGTATCGCCTCGTCAAAATCCTCGATGGCTTCCTCATCGCGTCCGAGCCTGCTTTTGGCAAGGGCTCTAGATGCGTAGACTTCCGCGTCTTCGGGATCAAGGAGCAGCGCCTCATCAAAATCGGCAATTGCTTCTTCGTACCGATCGAGGCCGAATTTCGTTCTGCCCCTGTCAAGATGCACAAACGGGGATCCGGGGTCAAGGCGCAGCACCTCGTCGAAATCCTCGATGGCTTCCTCGTAACGCTCGAGACCGTCTTTTAGGAGTGCCCGGCCGTGGTAGGCGACCGGGTTTTGCGGATCAAGTCTCACGGCCCTGTCAAAATCCTCGAGTGCGTCCTCGTCGGGACCGAGGCATCTTTTGACGGTTCCGCGCCCCAGAAACGCAAGATCGTTTTCAGGGTCAAGGAGTATTACCCTGTCAAAATCCTCAAAGGCTTCTTCGTAACGCCCCATTTCCGAGTTGATTATCGCCCGGTCATACAGGGCGTCAGAATTCTCAGGCTCAGCCCTGATTGTCTCGTTAAGTATCAAGAGAGCTTTTGCGTGGTACTCAGGGTCTGTTTCTTCAAGCAGGTCGATATCTGTGATGTCGGGTTTTCGGGAAGACTCTTCGGCTGTCTGCTCCCGGCTGACTGATGATCCTGCCGGCTTTTTCCCGGCGGGGTTATTCTTTTTTTTCCGGTTTTTTCTCTTTGAGGATTTTTTCTTCATTTCCGCCTCCTTTTGCCAAGAGATGCGCTGCATGCCAGTATCCATGACAGGCATGTAGTGTCAAGAGGCCTGTCCCCGGCGAGTTCGTAAAGACAGCATATCCTTTGCGGCAAGCACCGCGCCCCCGGTTATCAGGACGCAGGCGCAAGCTATGCGCCAGTCGGCCTGGCCGACGCCTGATGCGACAAGGATCAGGGTTGAGAGAAGCGGCGCCGCGTAGCTCGCGGTGCCCAGTACTCTTATATCGCCGTGTTTTACGCCGAAGTCCCATGCGTAAAAAGCTGCGCCCACCGGCAGCAGGCCGAGGCCCGAGACGGCGAGCCACTGTCCGGCCCCGTGCGGCCAGACAGTCTGTTCAAGAGCCAGATGACAGACGAGTGAAAAAACGGCGGTTACCGCGCAGAACCCGGTGACGGTATCGGTCGGAACCGTGCCGAAGCGCCGCGACAGAAGCGAGTAGGCGGCCCAGGTAAAGGCGGAAAGCAGGGCCGCGCCATACCCAAGGGCAAAGCTGTCATCAAAGGAAAGGCCGTTTTTCGAGACGATAAGCACTGTTCCTCCAAGACCCGCGAGTGCGCCTGTTACGTGATGCCAGTCTAGCCGCTCTCCGGGAAGGAGCGCTGAGCCGACAACGATCAGCAGGGGCCAGAGGTAGCCGATCAGGCTCGCTTCGACAGCCGGCGCGTTGCGAAGAGCTGTGAAGTAGAAAAAATGATAACCGAACAGCCCTCCGACTCCGAGACACCATATATGCAGGGGCTGGCGCAGGTTTCGAAAACCCGACGGCTTCGCGGCAAGCGAGACCAGCCCGACGGCGGTGGCGACCGAAAAACACATGGCGGCGAGCTGAAAGGGTGGTACCTCTCCTGACAGGGCCGTCAGCAGGGCCAGAAGCGACCACATAAGGATTGCGCTAAATCCGATCAGCGTCGCCTGCATCAGATGTTTTTTTCCATTGCCCGGTTTTTTCCACTCCTCGCTTGTCTCTGCCGCCTCTCGGGATACTGCTCCGGCCACAATGCTGGTTTCCGTGACAGGGATTCTCTCAGTTGTTAGGACAATGGCATTCTATAACGTTCCCGCTTGTGTCCGTAACCTTGGTCGTGCAGTTTACCGGGCAGTCCTCTTCCAGGTCACAGCCCGCAACCTGCAGAAAAAACAAAATGCTCAGGATCACGAGGGCCGTTAAGACAGCCCCGTTTTTCGCCCCTTTCTCCTCCGTTTTCATGACACCCCCGTCTCTTCGTTTTTCACTTACCGCTCCTTCATACACCATAAGGTCCGGCTCCGCAAATCCCCGGTTGCTGCTGTGTTCGGCGGTACTGGCTGATGGACCGTATTTCGGCGCGAAATCCCGAGTAGAAAGCTGGTTACGCTTGCAAGATCATCGTCTGCTTCTTTGTTCCTGTTGATGAACCTTCCTGGACGTCGCCCTGGTTTCGCGGGCAAGCGTGTTCTCCGGGTCAAGGCGACACAGGTTTTCGTCAGCAGGTATGTTTTCCGTTTTTTTGTTTTTTGAAAGGATTGCCTTGTCTGTTTTTCGATGTTTTCCATGTTCGCTTTTTTTCGGGGAACTATTCTATTCTATCATATCAGTTACTGCTTTAACTGAATTGTCCACAGAGTGGTCATTGAGGACATCATCATAGTGGTATGCAGAGATCAGGGAGATACGGCGCTCTCCTGATGGAATATTGTTCTTCTTTAATGAAATGTCCTCTTGACTACTTTTACTCAATAGTATAATTTTATCTGTATGAAATCTTTTCAGCGTTCTCAGGTTGCCACGCTTTGCGATCGACTGGCCGAACATCCCCATCACATCATTACCATTTTCGGGCCTCGCCAGACCGGAAAAACCACCATAGTGCGCCAGGCGCTTCGACAGATAGATCTCGGGAGCCGTTACCTGGCGGTTGACGAACCTCGGCCTCCGGGGCCGCGTGGTTCGTACGATGAATCAGAAACAATTCCGGTTTTTTCATATGAGCGCGGCACAGACTGGCTGGTGCGGAACTGGGAGGAGGCCCGTCGCGAAGCACAGCGATCCGGGCGGGGATTCGTTCTGGCGCTGGATGAAATTCAGAGAATTCCCCAGTGGTCACAGACCTTGAAGGGTCTCTGGGATGCCGACCGCGCCAGGGATTGCCCTCTGCACGCAGTTATTCTGGGTTCGGCGCCTCTGCTCATGCAGTCAGGACTTAACGAGAGTCTTGCCGGGCGTTTTGAACCTGTGCGCGTCGCGCACTGGTCCTTCGAGGAAATGTCCAAAGCCTTCGGTTTCAGTCTGGACGAGTACCTGTATTTCGGCGGCTACCCGGGCTCAGCCAGGTTCGTTCAGGACATGGACCGGTGGCGCGCTCATATTCTCCAGGCTATCGTCAGTTCCAGTATCGGCCGGGATATTCTCTCCATGACGCGGGTGGACAAGCCGGAACTTCTCAAACGGCTTTTCGAACACGGAGCGGATTATTCAGGGCAAATTCTTTCGTACACCAAAATGCTGGGCCAACTTGTGGATGCCGGCAACACGACCACCTTGGCGCGCTACCTTGACCTGCTGTCGGACGTGGGTCTCCTCGCAGGTTTCGGGAAGTATCATAACAAACCTCATCTTCGCAAGGGATCAAGCCCCAAACTAAACGTGCTCAACACCGCTTTGATGACTGTCGGTTCCGGGTATTCCTTTGAAGAAGCCATGGCGGACCGGACATTCAGGGGACGCATTGTTGAAAGTGCGGTCGGTGCTCACATGTCAAACACCGCGACACCCGATATCAGCGTCCATTACTGGCGGGACAAATCGCTTGAGGTCGACTTCGTCCTCAGGCGCGGCCCCCATCTTATTCCCGTTGAAGTGAAAAGCGGCCGGAAGTCCGCGCGTCTCGGGGGAATTGAAGCGTTTAAGCGGAATTTCGGTGTCCATCGTTCGCTTCTTGTCGGAGAAGGCGGCGTACCGCTTCATGAGTTTCTGACGGTGCCCGTGAATCAGTGGTTTGAGGAAAGATGAACAAGATCGTCCCACGCACGTGCAAGGAGATACTGCCGCCGGATTCGGACCGGAATAATGGCTCCCTGCCCCTGGAAGAGTTTCGCTCCGTCGCGGCCTATGTGCTGCTGGGCAACCCCGGTTCCGGCAAAACGACTGCGTTTAAGACCGAATGTGGAGCACTCGGAGACGACGCGTGCTTTATCACTGCGCGCGATTTCCTCGCTCTTGACCCGGACAGTCATCCCGAGTGGCGGGACAGGGCTCTTTTTATTGACGGACTTGATGAAATTCGCGCCGGCGCGTACAACACGCGTACTGCTCTTGATAAAATCCGCAGCCGCATTGACAAGCTTGGAAGGCCACGCTTTCGTATTTCGTGCCGAGGCGCGGACTGGCTGGGGGAAAACGACCTGAAACACCTGGCGCGCGTGTCGAAAGATTCCGCAGCAACTGTCCTGCTCCTTGATCCCCTGACGGACTCGGATGTCGTCAGTATCCTGGACGGGCATCCGGACATCCGCGACGCCCGGGAATTCATCGCGTCGGCCTGGAAACGGGGAGTGAGAGGACTGCTGGCAAACCCGCAGAATCTTAACTTGCTGATCAGCAGTGTTGTCAAAGATGGCGGGTGGCCGGAAAATCTTCTTGAGACTTTTGAGAAGGCCTGTTCACAGATGATCCGGGAGCATAATGAAGAACACAGGGAGGGACAACAGTTTACCACTTGCCAGCTTCTTGACGCCGCTGGGTATCTCTGCGCCGTTTCGCTGGTTTGCGGGTCCGCCGGATTCGCGCGGGGCTGTGATTCCGCGGATGAATATTATCTGGATCTTGACCGTTTCAGCTACTACCACGATGAGGCGCTCGGTGCTGCGCTTTCAACCGGGCTGTTTGAGGCGGAATCCGATAATAGTCGTTTTGTTCCCGTTCATCAATGCATTGCCGAATTTCTCGGCGCGCGCTGCCTCGCCCGCCTGATTGACAAAGGAGTTCCACCCCGGCGGATACTCGCTCTGGTTACCGGAGAATACGGAATCGTGGTCTCGCAGATGAGAGGTCTTTGCGCGTGGCTCGCGGTCCATTGCGAGAAAATCCGTGCGGAACTCATCAAGCGCAATCCTGTCGGCATCTTTCTCTACGGAGATATCAGCGCATTGTCGAATGAAGAGAATATGGCGCTTCTCGAAGCCCTGTGCCGTGAGAGGTACCGACCAGGTTCCGCGTTCACGGTGGTCAATGTGTACAGGACGCTTACCACTCCTGAAATGGAGTCTGTTTTCAGAGATGTTCTGACCAGCCCACGCCGCAGCGAACGGCATCAGGCATTAACCGAGTTCGTATTAGACGTTTTGAAACAATATGAATTCATGCCGGATTCCTCCGAGATTCTGCTGGAAATCGTCCGTGACAACACCTGGCTGCCTTACATTAACAAATCAGCCCTTGACGCATATATCTCCAGCTATCAGAGAGATTCGGAGATTACGGGTGGACTCAAAGCATTGCTGGCGGATATTCACGACGGAAGCATCTCCGACCCTGACAACGAACTCCTCGGGACGCTGCTTTTGAAACTCTACCCCCGGCAATTGTCTCCATCTGAGATTTGGGATTACCTTTACGAGCCGACAGGCCGGGAGTCAGAAGGCACATACTGGCAGTTCTGGCAATCTGCTTTTTGTGACAGATTTTTAGAGAATCCAGAGGTGGATGAACTTGAGGTGGAGGAACTTTTAGACAGTCTGTGGCGGCGGATTTCCGGTTTGCGAACCGCTTTTGACGCCTGGCTCCTCAATGATCTTCCCCTCAGGCTTCTGGTTTGCGGCCTGCAGATGCATGGAAACCGAATAGGCCGAGGGCGTCTTTATGACTGGCTCGGTGTCGGATTGTCCGAGAATGTAAAGCATGATGAATATTGTCTGGAACCGGCTAGTCAGATACGTGCCTGGCTTGAACAGTCCCCTGATATTCAAAAGACTGTTTTTGAAGAAGGTCTTCGCCGATGCCCCGAATCCGCTGAATTCAGTTATCACGCGCTCAATATGCAAGGGCGGCTGTATGGGGCGACTCCTCCACCCGATTTTGGTCTCTGGTGCCTGAAAAGAGCTCTTGCAATGCAGGAGAGCCGCCCGCAAGCATCCCGGTTTCTGCTCATGCAGGCCGCCCAGGCGCACAAGTATGAAAACGGCAACGAAGGACTGTCCCTTGAAGTTCTCCGGGAAACCACGAGAAACAGTGAAAATTTATCTGACGTCCTGAGGTGTCTGTTTGCGGAAACGGGGGAGGAGAACAGGCTTCCGTGGAGAGAAGATGGGGGGAGTCATGTGGAAAAAGAAGAAAATGAAGACAGCCGGTGGATAGACCATGTTTATGCCAACAGGGATGCCTTGCGCGCAAACGTCGCTCACCCTGGACTGCTTCACGAAATCGCTGAGATATATTTTGAAAACTATTACTTCTGGAAGGATTGCTACGGTCCGGAGAATATCAGGAAACGGTTTCCCGGCCACGGCGATCTGGCCAGGGCTGCGCTTGCGGGACTTCGCGGCACAACTGAACGGGAGGATATCCCCTGCGCCGATGAGATTTTCGATCTTCTGAGCAAAGGCAGAACGCACCCTGTCGGACTGCCTTTGCTCGCGGGTCTGGCGGAAGTCGAAAGAACGGAGCCGCAAGACTCCTCACTATGGGGAGAAGACTGTATTAGCAGGGCGCTTCTTTTTTATTATCTCGCGCGCGTCAGAAATTATGAACCCAGATGGTACCTGCGGCTTGTCAGGACGCGTCCTGAGATCGTGGCCGAAACTCAGGCACGATTTGCCGTTTCCGGTTTTCGAAGCGGCATGGAGGATATTCGCAAGCTTCGGGAACTCGCCCGAAATAACAGCCATGCTCAGGTCAGCCGCATTGTAAGCCTGCCCCTGCTTCAATCCTTTCCGGTTCAGTGCAATCTGAAGCAGATTCGGAATATGGATTATCTGCTCTGGGCGGCCCTTAAGTATGCCGACAGGGATGCCCTTGGGGAGCTTGTCGCCAGGAAGCTCAAGCTTGGGAGCCTGAACGTCGCCCTGCGCTCGCGCTGGCTCGCTGCGGGTCTGATTGTCAGCCCGGAAATATATAAAGACCGGTTAGAGAATTTTACGCAGGGTCGGGAAGCCAGGGTTCGGCATCTGGCGGCCTTTTTGGCGCTTGGAAATCCTCGGCGGTTCCTGCTGAATGAACTTGAAATTCCCGAACTGGAGTTGCTGATCCGCCTTATCGGAAGTTACTTTGAACCTGCTTTGAGTCCTGAGCCCGGGGTCACTACGCCTGAAAAGCAGTTCTCAGGCCTTGTTTACGACCTGATAGAACACCTTGCCGCCGATGAGGGATCAGGCGATGCGCTCAGGAGACTTCAAGCCGACCCGATTCTGGAACGTTGTCATCACGTTCTGGCCAGGATGTCGGAAGTCCATCGGACAACCCGCAATGATGCCGGTTACCGGCATCCTGACATCGAGCGGGTCTGCCGGACATTCAGTAACGAAGCGCCAGCCAACGTCGCTGACCTTGCGGCTCTTCTGGTGGACAGGCTGAACGAGATCGCCAAAAGAGTTCGAACGGACAATACGGATGAGTGGCGCAAGTACTGGAACGAAGATTCCCATGGGAGACCGCACAACCCAAGGCATGAAAATTCCTGTCGCGATATTCTGCTTTCGGATCTGCGAGGATTTCTTCCGAAGGGGATCGATGCCCAGCCCGAAGGTCAGTATGTCAATGACAGGAGAACCGATATACTGGTTTCTTCATGCGGGGATTTTCGTGTTCCCATAGAGATTAAAAAGAACGGAAGCAGGGATTTGCTGAGTTCCCTAAGGAATCAGCTGATCGCCCTGTACACGAGAGACCCGGCCACCGGGGGATACGGTATTTATCTGGTGTTCTGGTTTGGCGAAAAGTACTCTAGCCCGTTGCCTTCCGGTATGCGGCCGTGCGATTTTCAGGAACTGAAAAAAAGCATAGAATCCGTCCTGTCAGAAGATGAATCCCGCAAAATATCAGTCTGCGTGATTGATGTCAGTACTGATGAGTAAAGAGGGGATTATGTTGCTTAAGCACAAAGAACTTTTTGACTCCCTGTTTGCCCATCCCCTTACCCAGGAGCAGAGACTCTGCATAGTCGATGATTCCTACAGGACGCTTGTAATAGCGTCAGCCGGTTCAGGGAAGACAACAACGCTACTTGGCAAGTATGTCTTTCTGATAAGAGAAGAACTCGCTGCCCCGCGGGAGATTCTGGTTCTCGCCTTTAACAAGTCGATAGAGCAGGAGCTTGGAGAAAAGATAAAAAAGCTTGTCCCCGGAGTCGGCCGCCCCGAAGTCTACACATTCCACGGGTTCGGTCTTGAACTGCTTAAGAGGATAGGGGGGAGAAGAAAGCTTGACCCCCTTGCGGAATCCTCTTCAGACGGTCTTCTCGACACGGCAAACGTACTTGGGATAATCGAGAGGGCAAAGGTCAAGCATCCTGAGATCGGGAAATGGATTTCTGAGTTCAGGGCCGAGTGTCCGTACCACCAGATAGAAGAATTTGTCCGGGATGAAAGGGAATACAACGAAACTGTTACAAGCTATCCCTACAAAAGAGAATCATTCCGGCTCGGTGGGGAACTGAGAGCGCAGCGCATACCGAGTCTTGACGCAAGATACTGGGTCAGGTCCCAGCAGGAGCTTGCTATCATAAACAGCCTGATAATAAGGGGAGTGAAAGTCGAGTATGAAAGGCCGCATCCCGACGGAGAAATGACCCCGGATTTCTATTATCCGGAAATAGATCTCTGGCATGAACATTTCGCGATCCAGAGGGACGGCAGCTCCCCCTTTGAAGGCTACGCGGAGACAGTGCGACAGAAAAAGAAATTCTATGAGGAGCGGGGAGGGGATTTTCTTTTTACCTATAGCTACGAATATTACGAGGGCACCGTGATTGAGAAAATTTTCCGGGAGCTTGAGGAAAAGGGCATCTCCTATGACCCTCCCTCAAAAGAATATACAGAGAAACGCCTTGAGTCCCTTTACTCGGACGATACGTACAGCCTGATCGCAAGATGCATAAAGCTTGCCAAGGCGAACGATCTTTCGCCGGGGGGTCTTTCCGTGCGGCTTGACTCCCTTCGCGACAAGTTCAGAAGCGGCCTTTTCAAAAGATTTTTCCTTCCGGTACTTGAGACCTACGAGGAGATTCTTCGTGAAAACGGCACCATAGATTTTGAGGACATGATCCTTGGGCCTGTCCGCCACTTAAGCGGCGCCGAGATGGATGGCGCGCTTCCGGATCGGTACAAGTATGTCCTTGTGGATGAGTTCCAAGACATCTCGGAAGCCAGAAAGAATTTCCTCGCCCGCATACTTGCTGCGGATTCCCGTCTCTTCGCTGTGGGAGATGACTGGCAGTCGGTCTACAGGTTTACCGGCTCAGACAGCATGGCGATGAAAGAGTTTTCCGAATCTGAAAGCCCTCTGGTTGCGGAAGACGGGATGTCGGGGCGGGATGTCCGTCTGTTTAAGCCGCAGACTTACAGGATTCAGGAGACATTCCGTACGTGCAGACCGGTATCCGACGTTGCTTCTGAGTTTATCCAGAAAAACCCGGCCCAGATCAGAAAATCCGTTCGCTCCCGCCCGCCGGATGACGACTTTCCCGCCGTCAACATATGTTCCGTTGACCGTTATGACAGCGATAACCTGAAAAGGGTTCTTAACCTGATTCCAAGGTCGGACAAAAGAAAAGGGGTTTTTATCCTGGGGCGGAAGAACAGGGAAATTGAACCCCTTAGCCACAGAGAACTTATGGCCTTCAGGGACGATCTCAGGATATCCAGGAGGACGATCCACAGGTCAAAAGGTCTTGAGGATGATATCGTTATCGTGCTGGGAATGGATTCGGGCATGAAGGGCTTTCCGGGCTGCGGAGAGGAGGATCCCTTGCTCTCGGTCTTTCTGCCTCCGGGAGACGGCTACCCGAATTCGGAGGAGAGGCGGGTTATGTACGTGGCCATGACCAGGGCCAGAGAGAAAGTCTTTCTGGTTAACCAGTCTGTTCAGCCGTCATCCTTTACAGCGGAGATAAAAGAGATATGCGGGTGTCTTGATGTCAGGTTCAATGATGCTGTTTTGAGGGAGGATGTTGTCGGACCGTGTCCTGAGTGTTTCAGCAAGGGACTTGTTCAGGGGAGATGGATGGGAGGTCTTGTAAGAAGGGTAAGGAGCAATCCTCCGCCGTATTCCATATTTCTTGGGTGCACGAACTTCGGAAAAGGGCTTTGTAGCTACACGGAAAGAGAAGCGCCCTGTCCCACATGTCTGACAAAGGGTGAAACTGTCAGATTAGATGTGCGGTTAAACGAAGATTCGCAAAAACGCGAGGTGTTCTGTCCGGGTTGTGATTACCGTAAAGACTACGATTCATTCAGATTGAATACTGGAAAGGCAGTACTTGGAAGTGAAGACATTTGACCAGAATGTTCTTTTTAAATAAAATATAATTTTATCTGTATTCCAGATTTTAAATTACGATGGTTTAGTTCACGGGGCTACACTAATTGCAGCGTCATTGATATGGATTACTTAAAAACAGGTGAAGATACACTCAGGGGAACAAGAATCAACCGCATTCTCGCTGAGAATCCTGCGGGTGTTCCCATGACCAGCAAGTGGCTGTCCTCACGACGGGTTTCTCCGCAGCTGCTTCAGGGATATAAAAGCAGCGGCTGGCTTAGTTCCCTTGGGCGGGGAGCCTGGGTAAGGGCGGGCACGGAACCTACCTTGTCAGGGTCGCTCTACGCCCTGCAGCGGGAACGGCCCGGAGAGGTTTATCCGGCGGCGTGCACGGCGCTTGGGTATTATGGGCGCCTGCATTACCTGCCGCTTGGAGAGAGTCCTGTCCTGTATCTCGGCATCGGACAGAACACTAGTCTGCCCCGGTGGTTCAGGCAGCAACGGTTTGCCAGGAATCTGCAGGTTTTCAATGCCCCCGCATTATTTGATCCGGTTTCCGAGGGTCTGGAAGATTTGCGTGTCGGAGAGTTTTCGCTTAGGACGAGTGCGCCCGAACGGGCCATGCTTGAGTATTGCTATCTGCTGCCGAACTGTGCGGATTTTGAAGAGGCCAGGCAGCTTATGGAAGGTTTGTCCACGCTGCGTCCCGGGCTTCTGCAAAGCGTTCTGCGCGCATGTCGTTCGGTAAAGGCAAAGCGATTGTTCCTCGCGCTTGCCGAAATTGTCGATTACCAATGGTATGGCGAATTGAATCTGGAGTCCATTGAACTTGGTTCGGGAGGCCGTCACGTCGTAAACGGCGGGCTTTGGAACTCAAGATTCAAGATAACAGTTCCCGAGACCTGGGTGAATCCATGATGCGAGGCTATGAAAAGCAATCTGCTTTGCTGCTTGAGACGCTGCGAATTGCCGCGACAAAGGAGGTGTTTGCATTGAAGGGCGGCACGGCTATTAATTTTTTCTTTCATGACTGTCCGAGATTTTCCGTGGACATTGATTTGTGTTATCTGCCGGTGAGTGAACGTGATCAGGCATTTCGGGATATCCGCGAGAAGATGGAAGCAATCAAGGCTGAAATGAAGCTTTTAAAGGAGAGTAATTCGATTTCGTTTGTGTTATGCCTGAAATTCAAGTGGTGAGGAGTAAAAACTGTAGCTGGTTTACTTGCTATCTTTCTTGGTAGTATTGGAGTACACAAATTTTATCTTGGTTGCATATTACAGAATGAAGGGAGGCCTATCGGGTAGCATCCCGAAAGAGGTGAACATATGAGAACAATACTTGCGCTGGTACTGGCAGGAGTGATTTTTCCCCATACGGCTTTTGCTTCCAACGAGTTTGTCTCCCCTTGCGGGTTTAAGGCAGAAGTCTTATCTGAAAAGGGGAAGAAAGAGTTAGGCAGCGAGCTAAATAGGTGGTCTAAAAGAAAAGAGAGAGTTAAAGCTAAAGATACATCTACTCCCAGAGGCATAGAGAGGTTTTGCGAAGAAGTAAAAGAAATGACTGGAACCGAGAAAGCTTTCCCCTTCAGGTCCGAGTCATGGACAGTTGCCGAATTCCATTTGTATAGTGTAGGAAAGCGTTTGAAAGACTATAGATATACGCTGGAACTTGCCGAAAGGGAATTGGAAAAAGCCAGAAGTATTTTAGATAAGGAAGATCAGGTTCCTTACGAGAAGAAGGTGCAGTCTTGGGAAGAAGCGGTTTCGAGACAACAAGAAAACCTGACCATTGTGTGCGCAATGAAAAAGGCAAAAGACGAGTTTTATCAGGAAGGTCGCAAAAAGTGTGCTGTAGAGTGGATGCAGGAATAAACCGATTGCGTGTGAGTTAAGTTTCCATTTTCGTTGGTACCGAGGCTGAAAGAGTGTAAGTTGTCCAACTTTTTATCTGGTGCATATTACGACTGAATTCGCCCCTTTTCGTTCGGAATTACCGTCCTTTTGGTTCGTAATAGGCACTCAAATTCACATCATGATTGATAAGGAACTCCATTTCTTTTTCTGTGAAGGAAAAATTTTCTGCCAAGTGAGAATCAATTTTTGAGAACAGCTGATCGTTTTCCACCGCTTTTCTCTTGCTAGCAGTAAACCGCGCTTTCACTGTTCCGGGTATTCCTTTTTCTCCAGCGTATTCATTTATTGCCAGTATCCGTTGCACATAGCCGAAAATTGCAAGTGCTTCTTTCCGGTTGCAGGACAAGGCGTCGAAGATTAACAAGTCTGCTCGCCTCGTGATCTTGAACGCCCTTCTGTAGTTAAAGTTTCCTACGTATCGCCCGGCGTTTTTCTTGAACACTAACCACTCGTTGCGCTCAAAGTGAAGCATGTGCCCCAATTCGATCAGGAATTCATAATTCTCGGGCGGAAGGAAATCTAGAACTCTGAGAAAGTCACTAATTACCCAGTTAGTGACGTCAAAACCATCACCTCGCACAAGCCAATACCAGAAATAAAATTCCCCGGCTGTGGCGGCCAATGCAGCGTATGTTGGCTCATCATCTGCAAAAGTTAACCGCCCTATTTTCGATGGGGTGATGTTGTTAAGCGAAACAGCATCAACACACGGTGGATCTTCAAGAAACACAGAGATAAAATTCCTTCCTGACTGTGAAAAACTAAGATACGCCTTATTCCCGCTGCCTTCGGAGATAGCTGCCCGATACTTTCTTAGTTTTGTCGATGATATTGCGCTCAGTACAGATGTATGCGACAATTCCGCGACTTTTGGTAACCCCAATTCCTCAATATTTAGGTTTTTCACGGGAACATAGGATAAATTTGTCAGAAGGTGTGGACGGCAGAATGTACGCCATCGGTACATTGGAGCAGCAAAAATCTCGGTGCCCGAGTTATGTCCGATCCAGATCGTGCAACGTTGACTGACTCCTGCGAATAGTGCTGCCGGTATATTATCATAGGATGAGAACCAAGCGGCTCCCCAATTGGAAAGATTTTCTCGAAGTGCCTTGAAGTCTCGACTGAAGGTTATGGACAACGGGACGATCATTCCGCATCGTCCTTCGGGAACAGTAAGAACCAGAGACCTTGATAGGAAATGGCCATAAATATCGGAAAATTTTTGCGCTAAGGGACCAAGAATTTCGTAGGGAATTTTTCTGACGGAAACGTAAGGAGGATTCCCAATTACCACGTCAAAACCCCCATCTTGCATAATGTCGTAGAATTCAACAAACCAGTGGAAGGATTGATGACTGGAGCGCCATTGCACGTAGGCGGCCTCGTCTTCGGTGTCTATGCCGTATATGCGCGCCAGATAATTGTCCAGTTTCGTTTGCAAGCCCTCGAGTTGTTCTCGCAGTCTTAACTTCGTATTGGCAAGCGCAAGGACATCCATGTCACAATCAGTCTGCATTCTGCGGAAATCTTGGTATGTTTGTCCGGCGATTTCGGCCCGCTGCTCGATCTCAGGAAGCGATAACTGATTGATCATATCGGCGGATAGATTCCGTTTTACTTCTTTAAGGGAGGTGAAGCCGACTAAGGTGTTGCCAGGGCGGATATTGAAATCAATGTCTGGCAGTGGTTCGATCTGGTCATAGTCTTCTAATTGTGCGACCAGCTTCAGGAACAGACGCAGTTTGCAGATTTCTATGGCCTCTTCCATGATATCAACGCCGTAGAGATTACCAACGATTATAGACTTCAGGATGAAATAGCGTTCATTCGCATGCGTATCGATGCGCTCAAGCAGTTTGCGGAAATCGCTCAGAGTCTCGGGATGGTGCTTGCGTCTGGAATGCTCCAGATCATCTAGAAAGCCCCGCATGGCTTCTAGTAAGGCGATGTAAACGGGTTCCAGAATATTGAGTGCCGCAAACAGAAACGCTCCGGAACCGCAAGCCGGGTCAAGAACGGAAACTTCCGAAATAGCTTTCCAGAAGGCCCGGACCAGCTCCGGTCCTTCGCTTCCTGCGATAACATCCTGGGTGAATTTTTCGATGTCGAGATTGTAAGTGATGAGATCGTTTATAGATACGATTTCCCCGGCAACGATCTTAGCTCGGATTTCATTGTAGTGCTCTCGGCGGGCGATGTGTTCGCGCCAGGTCTCGGTATGTAGCGCGTAGTCTCTAGGAGCCGTGTTGTTCCATTCTGTGCGTTTCGATATATCATTCAGACCGGCAGCGATATCATCCGGAAGTTCGCGCGTTTTAGCGAGATCCCGGTTTTCGTTAATGTCATGAGTTATCCCGTGGCGTGCCGATTCGTAGAAATAGCGGTCCGGATCGTAAGTCAGAAGGCGCCAGACACCGCCGCCAGGTTCAAAAGCTATGGGGCATTCTTTTTTGGCCTGATCAAACAGGAATGGGATTATGGTGTTGCGGCAGATGTATCCGGTGATATCTTCTTTGGTGTAGTAAGCGCCCATCTGCTTCTGGTTGATGTACCTCTCGAAAATATAGCCCAGCACATCCGGGTTGATCTCTCTGTCGTCACGGAGCGGTCTGTCGTCAAGATGCCATTGATAAGCGTCGAAAAACTTGAATATCCCTTCAAACGCCTCGTCTGGAATATCGATGTTTTTGTTGTCACGTTCCAGTTCATGCAAATCAAAAAGACCGCCGTTAAGGTATGGAATCTTCCCCAGAAGCTCCGCAAGTTCGGAGTCACGAGCAGTCTCCGGCTGATTAAGTCCCTCATGGAACAGGCGTAACAAGAAAAAGCGATAGAAAGTCTGGAATCGGTTTTTGCCGCGGGATGCCCTCATGCGGTTCAGGCGATTTTGCAGATAGTCCCGGTCATCATCCAGGAATCCGCGCTTCTGGATGAAGTAGATGAACATCATCCGGTTAAGCATCAGCGAAGCGTACCATTCCCGGTCGTCCGATGCCTTGAAGCCGTCGATCAATCCCAGAAAGGTCTTGTGTTCTTCCCTGAAGCGGTCGTAGAATTTCTTGGTGACTTTCTCCGTATCGAATGCCGCACGCACCCGGCCGGAGACATCCACTATGGTGAGATCTTCTTCCTCATCAAGCGTGAAGGCTATATGTTCAAGCTTCTGGATCAGGGCTTCTCCCGACTGGTTTCTGCTGTAGATGTGAAGGCGGTTCTGATCCGGTCTCCCCGGCTCGCGTTTTACCCACTGCCAGTACTGTGCGTCTCTTTCTTGGGTAGCGTAGACTATTAAATGTTCTCGGACTGTTCTGGCGACAAACCTCTCAATTTTCCGTCGGGTGGAGTAATCTGGAAACTTCTCGTCCGATTCGGTGGTGTACTGGTAGGCGACCATGCCTCGCTTGTGGGCGACCTTCTCAAGGGTAAAAGAGCGGTCGTCTATTCGGACTTCCATGTCTCCGCGTCTGTGGTCCCAGCCAAGCTCCTCAATGAAAAGTGCCCGGAGATTGAAATTCTCAAGATGCTCTCTGGCCTTGTCTCTGTCGAGGGTGATCGGCATCTTCAACCCTCCTCCCGGTTAACCAGCCCGAGGGAGCAGATGATCTGCGGTTCCCGGCTTTCGTCTTCTTCATGTACTACGCAAAGCCGCTCTTCCTCTCTCAGGGCGATGACCAGCTTGGCCAGGTCTTCATCGGAGATGGCGCTTTGCAGCTGCCGGTTAAGCGTGGTTATCGCGGTCGGAAGCGGGGGATAGCGATAGATATCCTGTATCGCTCTTCGCAGCGGCTTGGTGTCAAACAGCGTTCCTCTGACGGTTTCCGAGTAGTTCTTTAGGCGTTCGTAAACGCGGAACCGTACGCCGGAAGGGCGTCCGAGCTGGCCGCCTACCTGACTTTCCTCACTTGAGATGTGTTCCGCCGCTTTCCGCACGAGTTCGTGGTGCCTGTCGCTGCGGTTAAGTGCCTGTGCGTCGCGCGGACACCGGGCCGCCCGCAGGATTTCGAACTGGCTCTCGGTAACGCTTCTGCCATGGCGGTCAACCCAGGCGAGAGCGTCGTATCCCCTGGTGGTCCGCATGTAAACCAGAACGCCGTCTGGCCGGTCGGGTTTCGGTTTGTAGTGCTTCGATGAGTAGACGACGGACGGCATATCCTCGATCTTTTTCCTTAGGGACGGGTCGGCCGTTATCGCGTTTTGCCATACCTGGTAGGCATAGGAACAGAGATCGACCTCGGTATCGTCGTCGCCGTCTAGAATTCCGGCCTGTTCGCTGTAGAGGTCGGAAACTACACGGTGTCCCTCGTCCTCGAAAAAAGCCTCGTCTGTTCCCACGACTTCGGCGTTTTCGTCAAGACGGCTCCGCACGCGCGCCCGAAGCCGGATCAGGCGCTCGATTCCCTCGGCCGGGAGAAAGGAATAGCACAATATCTCAGGGGCTCGCTGTCCGATGCGGTCGACGCGCCCGGCTCTCTGAATCAGGCGGATAATGGCCCACGGCAGGTCGTAGTTTACGACAATGGCGCAGTCCTGCAGGTTCTGCCCTTCGCTCAGCACATCCGTGGCCACCAGCACACGCAGTTCGTCTTCGGGTGAGACGCTTCCCTCTTTCTCGTTGCTTCTGGGGCTGAACTGCCAGGCAAGCTTTGTCGGGTCTGCCGAGTCCCCCGTGACGGCGGCTAACCCTTCCATGCCTCGGGCGTTTAGCTGATCCTCAAGGTAACGGACCGTATCGGCGAACTGGGTGAAGACCAATATCTTTTCGTCGGGATGTTTGCTGGCGAGCAGCTTGTGAAGTGCGTCCAGCTTGGCGTCTGAGGATGGGTCCCAGTTGCCGGATCGCTTCAGCAGTTTGAGCAGGGCCGCGGAATCGGCCTTGAGATCCTTTTCCAGGTCTTCCGTGAAGTAATGGGAACCCAGCCATCGGAACCGCCCCTTGTACCGGTCGGAGTATACTTCGTAAACCTTGGCAGAATGTTTTCGGAACTCCTCCTCCGTCCGTGGCATCTCCGCTGCATTCAGTTCAGAGGATACTTCTCCTTCCCCGTCGTCAAAAAGACCGCCACTGACACTTTCCGCATCCCCGTCAAAAGAGAGGGAGTCAAGGAGTCCCGCGTCGGTCGCTCCGATCGGAAGCGGCTTTTTGTTTTCAATGGCGTGGATGTAGATGAAGTTGCGGAGCAGGTGGCGCTCTACCGAAAGCAAAAACGAGTGGCCACTGCTTTCAAGCCGTTTGAAGAGGTTGGTGCGGCAGAACCCCATGAGGCGCTTTCCTGCGCGCGAGAGGTCATCTAGAACTCTCGACTCATCCGGCCCCGGACCGCTACGGGGGGGGGTATTACATTATTTATAAAATTACCCAATCCGTAGCGCGGCAGCTCCAGTCCGTTTATCGTGTCCACAGTGTCGTCGGCGAAAAGCCGGGAATACTGCTCGTCTGTGTCAAAGTGTACTGTCTTTGGAGCGCGTGTCGGAAAGTAGGAGCGGGTGCCGTCTGCGAACGTGAGGTACTTCCGCCCGTCTTCAGGGTCGGTCATCGCGTAGTTGTCCCGAACAAAGCTTCGGGTTCGGCGCACCAGGTAGAGACGCATGAGTTCCCGCCAGTCGTCGGCGTATTCCGATTTGTCGAATGCCGCCAGAGAGCGGACGGGTGCCTGGTGTCGGCGAAGGAACTCGGTCTCTCCTATTTCCTGCAGCAGTCTCTCGGGCCGGATGCCCAGCTCTTCATCTTCCGGTACGAACAGGCGGAGCTGGCTTGAGAGGTCCAAGTATGTTTTATTGTAAGGAGTCGCCGAGAGCAGGATGCACTTGCTGTCGTTTTTCCTTATATATTCATGCAGAACCCTGTACGTTTTGCCTTCGCGGTTCCTGAGGTTGTGACTTTCGTCTATAATGAGGAGCCTGTAGCGACGTGTGTCGGGCAGTTCCCTGATCACGCGGCTGATTGAAAGAACGCGGGCGCGCATCCGGTATTCCTCCCGGTAACTTTCCCACATCGGGACCAGATTCTTCGGGCAGATGATCAGCGTCTCAAGTCCGTAATCATCCTCGAAAATGCGGGCAAGGGCAGTTGCCATGAGCGTCTTTCCGAGCCCCACGACATCGCCGATAATGACCCCGCCGCGGCGGTTCAGATGATGCGCCGCGATCTTCACGGCCGCCGTCTGGAAATCAAGGAGTCTGCCGCCGAAATCTCTGGGAATGCGAAATTCGCTCAGGCCGGTTCTCGCCTCCTGCGAGAGGTGGTAGGCGATTTTCACGTAGATGTGAAACGGCGGAATCAATTCTTCCCTCGCCCAGCTCTCGTTGATGACTTTGACAAGCTCCTCCGAAATATCCACGCACCACCGGTCATTCCAGCGGTCTTCGAACCACTTGGCGAGCTTCTGGCAGGCATCGTGGTCCATGACGTCGACATTCAGCTCGCCCTGGTTGCAGAGACCCGGCAGGGTAAGGTTGCTGCTACCGAGATAGCCGACCGCCGGGTTTACGGGGTCCGGGCGGAACAGCAGATAGAGCTTGGCGTGAAGAGGGTACTGGAGGAACAGCTTGACGATCACCTTTTTCTCTTTTATCTGTCTGGCCAGTCTTCTGAGCCCCGCCTCGTCCTGGTTGCTCGGAGCGCCTATAGTAAGCTGTTCCCTGAATTCCTCCGCAAGCTTCGTTTTAAGCCGGGATGCGGTCTGGTTGTCCATTTGTCCTTCTTCTGCCGAGAGGCTTTTTGCGATGTGCAGTTCTTCCTGGGGGAGGCGCTGCATTCCGACCAGGAGACGGCAGCAGTTACCTTCTCCCCCCTTCCATTTTTCGACGTGCTGATCAATCGTTCGCCAGCCACGCAGGTTGAAGTACCCTACGCAGAAGTCTGCGCGGTCGGAAACTTCCATGGTTTCGGCCAGCGCCGGGTGGAGATTTTGCTTAATATTGTCGAAGATACGTGGCATCAGGCGGTCTTAAAGGTAGCTGCTTTCACATAAATCCTCAGTTGGATTATACAAAATGTAACCGTTCGCAGTTTAAAAGTCTGAGCTTTCCTCCTATGCTGGATTCCAGACCTGATAACGCAGAGTAAAAACGTACTGAAGATGCATCTTTTTCGTTCAGGGGGCTAATAGAGCATATCCATGACAATGGCAGCAATTTTCGCCGAGTCAATGCTTCCATCTTCTTCGTCGGTAATGATCAGCGTGCCATTCGGACCGCCCCCCTCTTCCTGCGGTAAAATGCCGTGGTTTCGGTACCATTTGAGTTTTTCTTCCCATCTGAGACGGTACCTTGGCACATGCAGCATTCCGCAGTGTTCCCAGTAAAATGTCAAGCCTGATTCCATGTCCTCAATGGTGAAATCCGGGTATTTGGTGATCCCGTCTATTGTAAGGGGCTGTTCATAGGCATATTCAATGCCTTTGTTGGCAAGATGATCGGCGATAATCACCTCGGACTTGGAACGTACCATTTCCCCCCGGGTGGTGCGGTGAATAAGGTGATTTTCAAAGAAACGACCGTCAATCTCGACCGGCGATGGAGAGACAAAAAGATTGGTAAGGCGTTGCGCTGTTTCGGACCGGTCATCCGAGGAATACTTTCGCAATTCTGATCTCTGGCCTTGGTGAAGGATGATAATCCGTTCCTTCTGGCGCGTAAGCGCTGTATAGAGCAGCTCGCGTGAAAGCAGGCGACAGGGGTTCGGCAACACGAGAATGACGGTGCCGAATTCGCTTCCCTGGGATTTGTGTACAGTCAGCGCGTAGGCAAGCTCAAGTACCGGATTCCCTTCTTCGTCAAAGTCGCGACTGGTGAAATCATATTTGAATCCGGGCTGCGAAGAAAATTCCACTTCCAGTTTCCAGCGGAAATCAGGAGCTCCCTTTTTTCTGAAGAAACCGACAACCATGCCGATTTCGCCGTTGGCTATATAAGGATCATCCTTTCTCGGGTAAATCCCGCGATGTTTGTTCCACGGGAGCCCAGGGTCAGTATTCACAAGGTTTATTACCTTGTCTCCGTAAACTATTTCCTCCTCCCCCTTGGGCTCAGGGTACTTCCGTTGCCATCCTTTTTTGCGTGATTCATTGATCATGGCATGACGAAACTGCTTGTGAATGAAGCGGTTCAGATCGGGCACACCGTGGGTCGCCGATCGTACCGGCGAGAGTATCTGCCAGCTCTCCGCAGTCTCCGCAGCGCCGGGGTTATTGTTTCTTCGGGGATTAAAGAATCGCATGCCGTTCCAGTCCTTGCCTCCAAGGGTGGCGTCAAAGCCTGCGATGTCATCGGCTCCTTTCAGTGCCTGAGAGCCGCCAGGGAGTTTAAGTTCACTTACCAGTATGTCGATTAACCGTGAGCGCATATCGTCCGCCGTTTCCCACTGAACGAACCTGATATAGGGGTTCTGGACGTTTCCTGTCACTTTGTCAAAAACATCATCCTCACCTGCCGCAATCGGTGAACCGCTGAACCACTCGGCAAACTGCGTATCCTCGCGCTCTTCGCTTGTTTGGCGGCGGCGAATGATCAATTCTGCGTAACCGGGGCCTGTGCGGGGGAACTCTCTGGAGACGTTTTCCGGCGCGAGATGCTTGACGATGTCAACAAACGGGCGACCTGCTCCGATAGGCGGGAGCTGGCGAGGGTCGCCGATCAGGATGAGCCGATGAACGCCCTTCAGTGCCTGGATGAGCGCGGCGAGCATTTCTTCGGTAAGCATGGATGCTTCGTCAATAATTACCGTGTGCGCGCCGACATCGGTTGGTTTATCCGAAAGACGATAGCGACCGGTCGCGCTGTCGTAGCGGTGTGGACTCAGGAACTGGGCGATTGTGTATCCCTTAAGATCAAGAACTTTAGTAAACTGCTCCATCCGCACTCGCGCTTTTCCCGTAGGAGCGAGAAGAAGGACGCCGCCGTTTTTTATTTCCCGATGGGAGCAGAGGACTGAAAGCAATGTGGTCTTGCCGGTCCCCGCGGGGCCGATCAGCACGGAAAAACGGGATTGAGCAAGTTCTTCAAGTGCTTTCGTCTTCTCTTTCCGGGCAAGTTCTTCCGGCTCATCAGGTTCGCCGGTGCCTGCGTCCGACTGGTTTTCGAGGGCTTCATCGAGCATCTTTCTCCAATCTGCTGTTACGGTGAGGCGTTTACCCTTGATGCGCTTTTCTATAGCCGTTCTGATGGTTCTTCCTACCTCAGTCAGCCTGCCCAGCTGGAGAGCGGGAGCTCCGTCAGCCATGGTGAATTCGCTTATCGCGTCTCCGAAATCATCTTTGGCGACATTCATGAGGTCGGCGTCCACATCGCAAGATGGCTGGAGAGCGAGTCCGCGGATACCGAGAACGATCTGATCCCTTGGTAACAGCGTGCTGCCCGTGGCGGCCGCGTCTTCAAGAACCTTGATCGCGAAAGCGCGCACGCGACGGGCATCCGTTCCGGCATCCAGGGCCGACGGTTTCGGGAGCGGGTGTTCCTTGCGTACTACGTCATCAGGAAAGATACCCCGGTCGACCGTGTAGACGCTTACGGGTTCAGGGGTCAGGCGCGTCAGTTCGTAGAGCAGGTAGGGGTTAGCAAGGATCGTCGCGTCCGAAACATCTATCCCGGATTTGGAGCGCTCTTCCTGAACATAGAGCCTCGTAGCCTGCTCCGAACTGATCTCGAAGCGGCTTACGAGTTTGAGCAGGGCGCGGCGTTCGTCAGGCAGGCGAAACCATTTTTTCTGCAGAGTTTCTCCGATGTTTTTCGCCAGTTTTTTCGGCAGATGTTTTTCGGGTTCGGCGAATGTCTTTTCAATCAACGGCCAGGGGTCGGCGTTGTCACCCGCTTTTTCCGCTACGGCACGGGCAACAAAAGTGCCAAGCTCCAGTCCGAACGCGGTCAGTGCAGAACCGAGGCCTGGACAGGGGCCTCTTGCTTTCCATAGTTCCCCGAGCCTCGCGTCAATCCACCGCAGGCACTGCTCCCACGGTCCCGGCAAAACGTCTTTCGCCTTCCTGAGCGACTCGGTACATGAAAGAAGTGAAGCTATGGCGCCGTCATGGCTTACAATCTCTGAGGCGTATGAGAACTCGGAAATCCGGTCGGCGGGCGAGAGAGCGACTATTTCGGCAGGATCAAATTCCGGGTCTTCAGCCGCTTTTTTTATGGCCGCGTGGTATGGAAGCAAAAACCCGTCTTTAAAGTCCGGGCGGATCGAGTGCTGCACCATGCGTTCCCATATAACCGAGCGTAATTTACCTTGAAGTTTCTTGGTAGAGTAGTCATACTCCCGCACGTCGCCTACGTGCAGCACTCGCCCGAGACCGATCAGAATGCGTCCATTTGCCTGACTTTCCAGAAAAGGCACCTGCTTGGCGTAGAAAAAGCAGAGTGAGCGTTCGGGTTTTACATGGTCGGCGAAACAGTCAAGCAGGGCAGTCTGGTTCAGGTGATTCTGAACCCACGGAGTCTTAAAGCCTAAATCGGGTTCGCGGTCTTCTCGGACATCAATTTCGTAGATTTTTCCGATAGACTCCATTTCCTCGGCAAGCATCCACTTGAAGGGAACGGTCGCTGCTGAGTAGGGCGGATGACGCAACTGAGTCGGCCTGAAGTGCCCGTGGCTGCTTTCGGGGCCGGAGTTGTAAGGATGGTTGCGAGAGGAAGCATATTCAAATGGCGCCATAAATCCCGCACGCTCGGCGATGCACGGTGGCCAGTCTTTCTCCGGCATATCATTTATGCTTTTTCCTGCTATTGATTCTTCTGCATCGTCGTTTCGTTTTTCAGCGATTTGCTTCAGTTTGAGACAGGAACCGTTTAGTTTTGGCGCGGAGCAGACACTACCGTCCCACCCGGAATCATGCCAAGGAACCCGGATGGATATGTGTTTTAATGGATGGCCCATCAGTTTTTAGGATTGTCTACAGAGTGTCTTTTTCCACGTATGTCCGGAGGCAAACTGGCAAGAATGATACTGATTGCTAGGCTGACATGCAATCACATGTCCGCTGATATTCACTCATCACTGCCGAATAAGGTAAACTTTGCAGTGCGATGTTATCACAGAAACAATTTCTTCGGGAAGTTGATGAGACAATAGAGGTTTATGAAAAATGCATCGGGTCTTTTGCTGTGCGGACCCGGCAGATGATTGAACGGGAAGGTTACATAAAGGCATTATCTAAGCTGGTTTGCAGTTCAGAACTCCAAAAAGGATTCAAAATTCTCCGTGACTGCGGAAAGCTTGAATATAGTTTTGAAGCCTTGACAGTAAAATATTCACATTTCTTTTCCAAAGGCGTTGTTGAAGCGGCCAAGTGGCGTTTGGACAATAGAGACATACTGCTGGATAGCAACTGAGGGGCGGGCAGGCAAGGGTGCAAGGATTAATGTCTGGCTTAAAAGGGGTTGTGTTTAACGTGGTCACTGGTAACGGGTGCATTGTGAAAGATGATCCAAGACGATGAGCATACGTGAAGCAATCATAGCTGTACTGGAAAACTCGAGCACGCCGCTCCATGTGAAAGAGATAACGAAGCGCATCCTCTCAAGAAAACTCTGGAAGATCTCGGGGAAAACCCCGGAGGCAACAGTAGGTGCTACAATTTATTCGCATATCAAGAAAAATGGAGATACATCCCCGTTTGTTCTCCATGCGCCTGCAACCTTCGGACTGAGGAAAGCGGATTATTCAAGCGAAACTAGGCCAGAAACCATAACTGAGACTGCTGGTGACCAGGTTGCAGAGACACAAAGAGAAACTTCTTTTTCCTTTATGGACTCTGCGCAGATGGTTCTTGAGCGCTTCGCCGACCGCCAGCCGATGCATTACCGGGAAATAACCGATAAGGCCGTTGAAATGGGTTGGCTGTCGAGCAAGGGAAAAACTCCCGAGTTATCCATGAATGCGCAGATATTGACTTCAATAAAGCGGTCTAGGCGTAGAGGTGAGCAGCCTCGGTTCACACAACACGGAAGTGGGCTGGTTGGACTTTCAAAATGGATGTCCACGAGTCTTCCTCTTAAAATAGAAAGGCATAATAAGAAGGTACGGAAGGAACTGCATGAAAAGCTCCTTAAAATGGAATGGGAGGCGTTTGAGAAACTGGTCGCAAGACTACTTGGGGAAATGGGTTTTGAGGAGATCGAGGTTACAAACAAGACTGGGGACGGTGGCATTGATGTTCGTGGGACGCTGCTTGTGGGTGGAGTTATTCGTACACGAATGGCAGTTCAGGTAAAGAGGTGGAAAAACAATGTTCCGGTGCATGTAGTTCGGGAGGTCAGAGGAAGCCTTGCGGTCCATGAACAGGGGCTCATTATTACGACCAGTGATTTCGCCAAAGGGGCGCGAGAAGATGCGGACAGAAAAGACGCCACGCCCGTGGCATTAATGAACGGCGATCAGTTGGTCGTTCTTCTGGTGGAAAATGGAATATGGGTCCGGCGTAGGTCGCACGATCTTATTGAACTTGAAGATGGAAATTTTTCTGTGCATGAGCATGGAGGGTGATCACATAAAGTATGTTAAAGAAAGTCAAAAAAATGCTCAAGGAACATCTTTTCGGTACACCAAAAAGTGAATTTACACCGGAAGCGACGAACGAACACCTTGATATTATGGCCACGTGCTCAAAATACACTATGACTTCAAGGAGTCGTCAGTGGGCCTTAATACAGTCGGTCGAATGGATAGCAAAAAAAAACATAGAGGGTGACATAGTTGAATGCGGGGTATGGAGAGGGGGAAACCTGATACTTTGTGGTCTGATGCTGAAAGCGTTTAATCTTGATAGGTTAATATGGGGGTATGACACTTTTGCCGGGATGAGTGAACCAACCGAGGACGACTACCTGATAGAAAAAAACCCCGAGTTAAAGAACTCTTCGCTCGTAAGAGATAAATGGTTGGCTAAACAGAAGCCGCAGGGAATAACGGACTGGAATTATGTGACAAAAGATAAAGTCGCGAGTAATTTTAGCAAGGAAGTTGGTACAAACAACTTCAAATTAATCAGTGGCAAGGTTGAAGATACTCTCACAGTAGAAAGCAATCTTCCTGAGAAAATCTCAATTTTGAGGTTGGATACGGATTGGTATGAAAGTACGAAAGTAGAGCTTGAAGTTCTGTTTCCTCGTCTTCAAAAAGGAGGTGTGCTTATAATCGATGATTATGGGCGCTGGGCGGGATCCAAGAAAGCTGTTGACGAATTCTTCGAGGGATACGGATTTGTATGGCTACACCGTGTCAGTAAGAGTTGCAGGCTTTACGTCAATCAGTAGTTTTATTCTTCCTCATAAGTATTTTTCCTTGTCAGGTAATTTTTGCGACATGAATTATAAGGGAATTAATCAAATAGAAAGAAGAGGTTTCTGCCCGTAACCTCTCGGAACAACAGGGTCTGTTTTCTCGCCGATGTACCTGCCTGACTTAGTCGACTAAGATTGGCGTTTTTATTTAACTTCAAGGGGGGAACTATTTTTTGGGTCTTAAAAGTTTTGTTAAACGTAAAATTTACTTTGCTAGGATTTGGGCAAAAAGGCGGAGATATTTTTCCAAAAAGAACATTGGACAACCCGGGCAAGTAGAATGGCTGATCGAAACCGAGGCAAAATATGGGGGATACATACGAGGTTTGCAACGTAAAGTTATAAGTGACCACCATGATTCACATGAAAGGGCTAAGCTCTTTCGGCGATTTCTGCAGGGTGGGGATCGTATGTTGTATCATGGTTACGGAAAGAAGTATGCAGAGCATTTAGCCCCCTTTGTTTCCGGCTGTCTTTCCCACACTGTCACCCTTATAGAACTTGGTATCTTAAGGGGTACAGGGCTTGCTATCTGGTGTGACCTGTTTAAAAATGGACGGGTGATAGGTCTTGATATTGATCTGGAATATTTCAGGGGAAATGTCGGCAACTTAAGGCGCTTAGGTGCTTTTATACACAACTACCCGGAGCTGTATTATTTTGATCAGTATAAAAACAATCACGAATATTTGAGAAACATTCTGGGAGATGACAGGATCGATATTTTTATCGATGATGGTATTCATGATTCCGAGGCTATCATGAGCACTATGAAATGTGTTGTTCCTTACCTCTCTGACCAATTCGTGTATTTTGTTGAAGACAACAAGGATGTACATTCGCAGATTCGCCAAGACTATCCGGATTTCACCGTAGCTAGCTATGGTCGCCTTACGGTTATTACGGGAAATTCCAACTAACCCGCATTTCTCACCGCATAGGGATATGGAAGGGTTTTTAGGGTCAGCAGCCATG